>JAFSXO010000266.1 GCA_017444045.1 bacterium
AACCAAACGCCTAGAAGGCTGCCAAGCCCGGCGCGGCATCATCCATACCCCCCACGGCGACATTCAGACACCTGAATTTCTACCCGTCGGCACCCTGGCCACGGTTAAAGGCCTGACACCCCGCCAGCTGCGCGAGCTGGGAGTGCAGGGCCTGCTGGCCAACACCTATCATCTGTTTCTGCGCCCCGGCCCCGACACCGTAAAGGAACTGGGCGGCCTGCACCGCTTTATGGGCTGGGAACGCCCGATTATGACGGATTCCGGTGGATTCCAGGCCTTCTCCCTGGGCTCTGCGCGCAAGGACGGCGTAGGCAAAATCGGCGGCGTATTCCCTGAGCAGGGACGCATCGGCGGCAAAACGCAGACCACTTACCGCGCCAACGCCAAGCAGACCTTGGCCAAAATAGACGAGGACGGCGTAGAATTCCGCTCATTCCTAGACGGCACCAAGCACCGCCTCAACCCAGAGATATCCATAGGCATTCAGGAAAAGCTCGGCGCCGACATAATCCTGGCCTTTGACGAATGCACCTCGCCTCTGGCCTCCAAGAGCTACACAGCCCGCTCCCTGGAGCGCACGCACCGCTGGGCAGTGCGCAGCCTCAAAGCCAGAACCAACACTCCCCAGGCGCTCTACGGTATTATCCAGGGCGGCGAATGGCGCGACCTGCGCGAAAAATCGGTAGATTTTATCAGCAGGCTAGATTTTCAGGGCTTTGCCATAGGCGGCTCGCTGGGCAAATCCAAGGCCGACATGCACAAGGTTTTGGACTGGTCCATACCGGGCCTGCCCGCTGACCGCCCCCGCCACCTGCTGGGGATCGGCGAGATTGACGACATATTTGAAGGGGTTGAGCGCGGAGTCGACACCTTCGACTGCGTGATCCCCACGCGCTTTGCCCGCACCTCCAACGTGTTTGTGCCTCCGGGTACCCCGGGAGCCAACAAGCGCAATACCCTGGTGCTGCGCAACGCCGAATACACCCGCGATCCCATGCCCATCGATGCCCAATGCTCCTGCTACTGCTGCCAGAATTTCTCGCGCGCCTATCTGCACCATCTCTACAAGGGCGAGGAGATTTTGGGCGCTATACTGTGCACAGTGCACAACATTCACTTCATGATGGAGCTAATGCGCTCGATCCGCGCCGCCATGGACAGCGGCACCTTCGCACTGCTGAAAAAGCAGTGGCTGCGCTCATAGCTGGCAGCCAGCCGTGTTTTTTGCCATCTAAGCGGTGCCGGCGCAGAAGCTCAGCCAGCGCAAGCGCACTCACAGAAGCATATGTAAGCATCACCGTACGACGACAATTATGGAGATATTAGCCATGACACCAGATCTGCCGGATAAATACGATATAACCGTCCAGATATGCTCGCACAACCGCTGCCAAACGCTGAAGAAGGTTATGGAATCTCTGATAGACCAGACCTTCGATCCGTCACGCTTTGAGCTGGTTTTAGTCGACGACGGCAGCACCGACGGCACCGAGGCGATGGTCAGAAGCCTCGAGGTTCCCTACCATATCACCTACTGCAAGCACACCCGCAACCAGGGTCTGTCTACGGCCAGAAATACCGGACTAAAAGCCGCCCAGGGCAAGGTAATACTCATCATCGACGATGACGTAATCGCCGATCCCCACCTCCTCGAGGAGCACTGGAAGACCCAGCAGAAGTATGACAAATGCGTATGCAACGGCTGGGTTAACCACGTTACCAAGCCCGAGCGCCCGGCCGCTCCCAAATTTACCATGGCCGACATATCTACCTCGTTTTTCTGGACGTCCAACGTCTCCCTAAAGCGGCGGGATATTTTTGAGGCCGGCCTGTTTGACGAAGACATCAAGGAATACGGCTGGGATGACCAGGAAATGGGCCTGCGCCTGATGGCCATCGGCGTAAAGAAGCACAACAATTACAAGGCCATCGGCTTCCACGTCAAGCGCAGTCCGCGCCGCGGCGATCTGGAGCGCATCTGCCGCCAGGCCGAAGCCAAGGGAAGAACGGCAGTACAGTACGTAAAAAAGCACGATCGCTGGCGCACCCGTTTGGCCACGGGCATACATATTCCCCGCATGGCGGTTTACAGATTCACCAAGCTGGCGAACTGGATGGAGACCTTATGCCTGAATCGTCTTAATAGGCCAGGGCTGAAGGCAGACGATGAGCTTACAGGCTTCGACGCCTGGTGCGTGCGCCAGATGTCATCGCTATACTATTTCGGCGAAATCGAGCGCTTGTACAAACAGGGCTAAGGAACACTGTCAGTATGCCAAGCTTAAGGTTTAAGAATTTAATCCCTGCTGCGAAAAGCGATAACGCCGAAATCGGCCAATGGAGTTTTTATTTTATCCAGCTGGTGCTGATAACCACGCTATTGCGCTTAATCTTTTCCGTATTCGCAGAGCTAAAATACGAGGAAGCTTACTATTGGTGCTATGCGGCTCACTTGGATCTGTCGTATTTTGACCATCCCCCCATGGTAGGCTGGCTCATATACGCCTTTTCCCATCTGGGCGGCAATCAGGAAATGCTGGTACGCGTTCCCACCATCCTGCTCTTTGCCGGCACCCTAGTCGTCCTCTTCCGCCTGGCAGAAGCGATGTTCAGCCCCAAAACCGCCTTTCTGGCCTGCGCTGCCGCCTGCTGCCTGCCCGCCTTTGAATGGTATTCAATGCTCATGCTGCCCGAGGCGCCGCTACTGTTTTTCTGGGCGCTGGGTATGCTGTACGGCTATAAGCTGATCAAAGAGGAAAAGCCCGTCTACTGGTGGGGAGTGGGAATCGCCACCGGCTTAGGCCTGCTCTCAAAATATCCGGCACTTTTAATCCCGGCCGCCCCTATTCTCTATCTGGCCCTGGCCAAACGCTGGAAGCTGCTGTTTAATGTACATTTCGCCGGCGCGGCAGCCGTGGCGCTGGCGCTGTTCAGCCCGGTGATCATCTGGAACAGCCAGCACGAATGGTGCTCATTTATGTTCCAGGGCGTGTCCCGCTTTTCCGAGCGCTTTACCACCGATCTGACCAACCGTCTTTGGGGTACGCTGCTGAATCAGGCTGTCGTTCTCTCTCCAGGCGGGCTGGCGCTCATCGCTTGGGGCCTGTGGGCGGGCTGGCGCAGACGCCAGGAGCCTGCCGTCAGGTATCTGCTCTGCGCCTCTCTGCCGCTGCTCGCTATAGTACTGGCGGTATCCTGCCGGCGCTTAGTGCTGATGAACTGGCCGCTGCCCAGCTATCTGGCCGCTATCATAATTATTGGCTCCGAATTAGAGAACCGCGATCTCCTGCAGCGCCGCAAAGCGCTGATGGCCCTGGTATTTGTGCCAGCCATACTGATCAGCCTGCTGCCTCTCATCGGCACCATGCTTCCCATCGGGGCACTCAACCGCATGAACGATTTCCGCGGCTGGCAGGAGGTGTCCAAAGCGGTTATCGAGGATCTGGGACACATGCCTTCACAGGAAGCGGTTATTATTGCCGGCACCAGCTATCAGATAAGCTCAGAATTAGCGTTCTACACCAAACGCCCCGATATCGTAACCTGCTCCAACCTATGGTGCAGGCCCGGCATTGACGAAGGATTTAAGGATGCCAAGGGCTTCACCTACTGGTGCAGCAACGAGGAGCTCAAAGGCTGCGATGCGATTATTGTGGCCTACGACGAGCTGCGCTCTGACGGAAAATGGCATCAGCGCGGAGAATTCGAAGAAAAGCAGTGCAGCCGCTGCTTTGAAAGCTTTGCCAAGAGCGAAACGCTTACGGTATTCTATGGCGGGAAACCTCTGCGCCGCTATCGGATTTATCTGGCTCATAATTATCTAGGGCTGCAGCCATAGCGATTATGGAGCGTCCCCGTCCCAGCAGCATTACGCAATGCCTGGCACTCAATAACCAGAAATATTTGCCCGCCTATTCAGATACGCCAGAGCAGCGCTTATGGCAGAGCCGGCATTATATAAGACAACACTGGACTACTCAGCGTCTCATTGCGCGGCGCTAAAACTATGCGAGGTATAACTATGAAGCGTTATCGGATAGCTATGCTAACCATCGGCCAGGAGCTTTTAAACGGATCGGTAAGCGACACCAACACTGCTTACACCGCCAAGCGTCTGCACGAACTGGGCGCCGAACTGGCTCTGGCCATAACTGTTCCCGACGATATCGACGCCATTGCCGAGGCCATCAACTGGGTAAAGGACAGATACGATTATGTCATAACCTCGGGCGGCATAGGCCCTACCCACGACGATGTTACCA
>JAFSXO010000267.1 GCA_017444045.1 bacterium
AGCAGCCCTGGCTCAACGCCTGGTGCCATTACAGTAGCCGCGCAAAACCGCAACAGCGGCACTACATCATGGAGCTCCTTCGGCAATCCCGGAGGCCGGCCTCCGTTCCCCGATAGCTATACCGGAGACAATGCTATTAAACCCGATATCAGCGCACCCGGATACGACATCGATGCTGCTGTGCCCTACTGGGAAAGCACGAGCGGTCACGATAAGCTGAGCGGTACTTCCATGGCCGCACCTATGGCAACTGGTATGTGCGCTTTACTGCTAGAAGCAAATCCTCAGGCGACCTGCCCAGAGATAAAGCGCACTTTAATTAACACGGCACGTCAGGATCGCTTCACTGGCTGCACACCCAACGCACACTTCGGCCACGGCAAGCTAGACGCATCGGCCCTGCCCATAACGGGCACCGATATTATCAAAATCAGCGCCTACCCCGACGGATCTGATTTCCTCTGCGTACAGGTGAGCAACCCTCCGAGCATTTTGGGATCGACAATTAGCATAGACGGGGCAACATGCTCGGTCTGCGAGCACGACAGCAGCCGCAGCAACCTCGCCGCTACGGCCTTCAAGGTCAACGCTCAAAAAGCGCTGGTAGAATATGTGCGCGGAACTCGCCGCGATACGGCTGCGCACGTAATAGTCTACAAGAATGGCAATACCACGGCAACATATACTATTAACCCCAAGGGAAACCTAAATTTTATCGGTTATTCCGCTGACGATTGCTATGCGTATTTCCGTCTCGATGATGAATCCGTCACCGAAGGGCAGATAACCATCAACGGCAAGGCTTATGATGCTGAATACTACACAAGCAGCTACAATTCAAACAGCGGCTGCTTCCGTATATGGTGCTTCGGAGATACGTATTTAGAAGAGTTAAGAAGATACCTTTACCACTACAGCAAAAACAACACGCTATCTCAGCCTATAACCGTGAAATTCACGGGGGCAGGCCGCGAAGCCTCGCATACCTTTGCCAAGGTAGACCCGCCGGCTATAATCGCAAACCCGCGCATTATCGAGGTAAAGCCCAGCAAGTTTTACGGAGCTCCCAATATCGACATTGTAACAAGTGGCTACGCGGGGCAGCTCCGCATAAACGGTGCCAAAGCAGAAGGGCAAATTTTCAATAAGGTGAGCAACGCGTACAGCTTTAAAGGCAGCTACGAGCTGTATCGCCTGCTCAGCGGCACGGATCAAGCTCTATCAAAGGATACTAAGATAAGCTTTGTCGATGCTGACGGCAAAGAGACCCTAGCGTTCACCCAAAAGGCCGAGCGCAGTCTCAAGCCTAAGATAAAAAAAGCTTATGGGTATAGCTGGAACAGTAAACAGACCATCTATATCGACGTCACCGACCTTGTGTGCGATAGCTATTCTGTTAACTACACCAATACTAATCGCAAGATCAAGGTAATTCTCAATGAGAAAGAAGCTAAGTTTCACTACTTTTTCAATAACAGCACCTCGCCTTATTTTTATGATGTTGAAGTTCCCGAGGAGCTTTACAACGCCATAGCGGGAACGAGCGATGAACTCTCTCAGACCTACACCTTGATCGTCTATAGCGATGAAGGCATCGCCTCTGATCCGCTGGTATTCCCCGCCACAGTGCAGCTGCCCAAGCCCAGTATTAGCGAAAAGCCTACCGTCATCACGAAAGACGGTATCCGCTATCTGCAGATCAAAGGCGCAAACTTCTGCAGCGGTGCTGAGCATACTGTCACCATCAACAACAAAAGCTATAGCGCTGTCTATATCAGCGATACCGAGCTGCTGGTCAGCGGCGTCGAGCCAAGCATCCTAGACGCAGTCGAACACGGCCAAGACGAAGGAGACAACATCGTCTACGATATCAGCGTGACTGTCAGCCTAAATGGCAAGACAGCAACCAGCGAATTATTCCACTACACTCCTCCGATCAAAGAAACCGCTTCCTTCGAGATCAGCGAGGTGGAGCCGTACGACTACGAATGGCCAGTGATCAAACTAAGCGACTCATCCATAAAAGAGAGCGGCTACGTATACATTAACGGCGCCAAAAAGACGGCTAATTATCGTTCTTCAGATGGCTCTTTCATAGTCTACAGCAGTGGCTACTATGAATTCGCCAGCTGGCTTAATGGCTGGACGGACACACTCTCCAAGCCTTATGAGCTACAGTTCGAAACCGCTGACGGGCGCAAGTCCAAAGTCAAACGCTTTGAAGCGGTTATGCCCGAGATTACCAACGGAGCCGAAATAAAAAGCATAGGCATCGACACTGAAGGTTCGCTTAGTTGGTTCGCTTATATCTATACCACCGGCTATGGCGGAGAGAATCTCAAGCTCAATGATGCTGCGCTTGAAGCTATCGGCTATTCTACCGCCAAAAAAGCCTATCGCGTGAGAATCAATACTGAGTTTGTGCGCCATCTTGTCACCGGTGACGTGCTAAGCAAAGACTATATTTTCAGCTTAGGCAGCTCTACTAAAAAATACCAGGCTGTACGCGATAAAAAGCCCGAAATAGCAGCGGTCAGCGAGTATTATTCCTGGTATGACGACAGAATCCGTATCCGCGTAAAGAACTGCGTGGCCAACGGCGACAGCGCCGGAAAAGCCAGTGCGTTGCTCAACGGGGTGAAGCCAGATTACCACACGTATTTATCCTCCAAGAATTACGCCGAATTCGTAGTCAGCTGCTCTAAGGAGCTGTGCGCCCACGTAAAAGACCCCTCACAGCCTTTAAGCAGCCCCGTAGTGATCACAGTCACCAGCGATGCTGGTATCGTTAGCGATGACTATATCCTGCCCAAACCCACCGAGCTTAAGATAAGCGCTCACAGCGTGATCACCAGCAACGGCGCGCAGGTTCTTAAGTTTACCGGTACTGGCTTTAACGCCAACACGCAGGTTAAGTTCAACAACGCCGTACAGACAACAGAGTGCAAGAGCACCACTGAGCTCTGGCTGAAAGGACTGGACAGCTCAGTCCTAGAGGCAATAGCCCGAGGCAAGGATTTCAGCGGATCCGCCTTTGACTTTGCATTCTGCAACGAACAGCAGTCGGTAACCTACAGAATATCGCTCGGAAAGATCATTCTGGTCGATCCCAAGATCAGCAAACACTATACCGAAGGCAGCGATCTTATTATCGAGGGCAGCCACTTCGCTCAGAGCGGAGCGCCTATTACGGTAATGATCGCGTCCAACTACTACACTGCCGAAGTGATCAGCGACAGCAAGCTGCGTATCAAAAACATCGATAAGACCATGCTCGATAAAATCAAGTCTGGTCAGATCGATGGAGAGAACCTAGCGTACCAGCTTACGGTTACTATCAGCGCTGGCGGACAGAGCGTATCTTGTACCTACAATATCATTCCCAAAACTGTGCCGTCTGATTTCCAGATAAGCATTGTCTCGGGGCTGTTTACGGGTACGAGTATCTATGTAAAGCCCGATGACAGTTCGATTACCGAAGGCACCTGCTACGTCGACGGCCAGGCCCAGTATACTTCCTACTGCGGTTACCGCAGCGACAAAGCCTTCTACAGTGGGGCTAGCGAAGAGGTTGCGGCCATCGCCAGCGGCACGATTGATACCTGGTCCCAAGATCACACGATACAGTTCATCGCTAAGGATGGACGCCGGAGCAATATCATTAGATACAAAAAGACAGGGGCTCCCGCTTCTGTAAGCACCCTGCATCTGACTGGCGCCAAAACGGCCAGCAGCAGCTACCCTGAGTACATTCTTTTAGAAGCCAATGGGTACAAAAACGCTGAGCTGACCCTTAACGGTATCAAAATCAGCGTGATCGGCTATTCCAGCCAGGAGCACTCCTACCTCGTCAGGCTTCCCTACAATTGCCTTGATCTCGCCCGCTTTATCAACAAAACCGATGGAGCGCTAAGCCAAGACTATGCATTTGTCATGGGAACAGCCCAGCTAACCTTCAAGGCAGTGCGCGACCTGCAGCCTGTCATTAAAAGCATTAGCTACTATAGCTTTGCTGCAAATGGTGTATATAAAATCTACATCTTTGTAAAAGACTTAGCGACTGCAAGCGATGGCATATTAGGCAACGCCACGGTCACTATAAATGGAACTGCCCCAGAATCCTGTGAATACTATCATGGCTCCATCTCAGCTTACTTCGTAGTTAGCTGTGACGAGCAGCTTTACAATCACATAAGATACGGAAGCGATATGAGCACGCGCTATCGGGTAATCCTGTCTAGCGATAACGGAATTAGCTCAGCTCCCTATGTCTATCCCAAGCCCGTTGTCCCGCGCATCAGTTATGTTACCTCGGGCAGCAATGACTGCATAAAGGTCTTGGTCTCTAACTTCAAGAACGGCCAGTTCTTCGTGAACGGCCGCCGAGTTGACGGAGTCACCCAAAGCGGTTCATACTACCTGGTTCCTGTAGACTACGCGCTCAACGCTTTTCTAAGCGGCACCAGCAGCACGCTGGCGCAGAGCTACGTTATCCGCGTCAAGAACCAAAACGGCGAGACTAGCGAGCCCTACACTATAGCTAAGGTTGCTGCCGTAACTCCGATCATTCGCGGCACAGAACAGTACAGCGCTTCAAGCAGCAGCTGCATTTACCTGAAGGTCGATGGTGCCACACAGGGCAAAGTCCTAGTAGACGGCGTCCAACGCCTAACGACCTATGTTTCCAGCCAAAAGCTGTTCCGCGTATATGTACCTTCCGAAGTGGCGAACTACGTCAATAAAAAGACCACCGTTCTTCCCAACTCACATATATTTAAGTTTATCGAAAGCAAGGGAGCCGAAAGCGCTGAATGGACGCTGAAGGCGACTGTAGCTCAGCCGAAAATATCGCGGATCAAGAAGTATAGCTCAACTGGCGTCATGCTCTATTGCAGCAATGCCTCTGGCTGTTCTGCGGTTTACGTTAATAACCGCAAATGCACAGCTACTTATCAGCCTTTCTTGAAATACTTTAATGTGACCGTGCCCAGCGCGCTCGGAAATTATATGATGGGCAAGACCAAGTTCCTGGCAACGGAATACAACTTTAAAGTAGTCAATCAGAACGGCGCTATAAGCAATATCTTCACTCAGCCCGCCGATCCTGATGTTCCGAAAATCGGCAATATCAGCGGTTATAGCTCTTATTATGTGTATGTGCACGTTAGCAACTGCTCCCGCACCGCTAAGGTGTACATCAATGACCAACTAGTAAGCAGTACCTGGGTTGCTTCGCAGAACGCCTTCCGCGCTCGAGTGAGCAAGGAATTTGGTGACTTCAAATTAGGGCGCACCAGTACGCTTAGCTCCGATTACCGCATCACAGTAAAAGATGGCACCAAGACCAGCGCGGTCTATACGGTTAACGCCGTATTGCCCACGCCGGTAATTACCAACATAACAGCCACCGACAACCGCCACGCCAACGTCTACGTTAGTGGGATCGTCAGCACTGGCAGCCTATACCTCGACGGCTCCAAGGTAAGCAGTTGCAGCTACAATGCTGGCAGCAAGGCCTTCATCGGCGCTGTCATTCCCGAAGAGCTCGGTCAGAATCTTCTCAGCGGAACTGTAATGGTCAGCTCTCACGAGTTCTCCGTCGTGACTGCCGAAGGCAAGACGGCCAGCAAAACCATAAACAAATCTCTGCCCTCCGCCTCGCCCACAGTGCTGGGGATCGCGCCTGACGGAGATGGCTGGATTAAGATACACACCACAAACTGCCCGTTCGGCACAGCCTACGTAGATGACCTTGAGGTTCAGTCTCTCTGCTACGGCAATGTTGTGTACGCCTTCAGCCCCGAATTGTCCGAGTTCGTGAACGACGGCGAACCGCTCAGCCGTACGCACACGGTAAGCGTCATGCGCTGCGACGGCAAGAGCAGCAGCAAGCTGACCGTAAGCGACGGACCGGCGCCGCGGATTGTTTCCGTAGGCGAAGACGTTGGCTATAGCACCTGGCTGTATATTTATCTGGATCTGGATAAGCTGGGCAGCAACCCCGGCTCAGGCACGGTACTAATTAATGGAGTTAAGTACGGCTGCTTCTATTCTTCCTGGAAGAAGGCCATCAACTCTCAGTGCCCCAGCGAGCTGGGCAACGCCCTAAACAACGATATTTCTGTCCTGACAAAGCCCTATGCAGTGCAATACATCGCACCCAACGGGCTGTGCAGCAACGTCTACACCATAACGGCCTCCGGCACTATGGCGGCCAAAGGGTTAGCCTTAAAAGCCTCAGATGACCTCTGCGCCGCTAAATGCGCCGCCGCAGACAGCGATATCAGATATGCTGACAGTGGCCTTGAGGCAGAGCAAATCCAGGACGAACTTGAGCGCAAGAATGCCGAGCGCCGCTCCTACGCTGAATGCAATGGTGAGGAAGCGCCCGAGGATCTGTGCCCAGACGATCTGCCCGAGGCTATCATGAGCGAAGAGGCCCGCGCAGCAGAAGCCGATTATATCGCAGCTATGAAAGAGCGCCTTATAAGCGGAGAAGCCCTGGACGATGATACTGAAGGCCTCGATCCCGAAACAGAAGCGGCAGTCAGCGAGCTGTTCAGCGCCGATGATAACTACATGAGCCAAGCCGATCTTAGCGAAGCTGAGGAAGACGAACACTTCCTCCGCACCGCCGAGGATCCTCACAGCACGGTAATTGCCGATGATAACGGCGAAGCCCTGGATTACCCTGAGGACGCGATAAGCGGCCAAAGCCTAGCTAGCAGCGGCAGCGATAACCGTCCCCAGATCGACGATGTCCGCCTGGTCAGCGACTGCGAAGGCGCGCTGGCTGTAATCGGCATCAATTTCGCCAGCGACTGCGTGGTTATTATTGAAGACAGCGTCTATCGCCCGGAGGCCAGACAGACCAACAGCCTGCTGGTATGCGGTCTGACGGCTGAGCAAATTGCCAAGATGCTCAGCGCTCCTTCAGAAACAGCTATCTATGTAAAGAACATCATCCATAGCGGCAGCACCGTAGAGAGCGTCATCAGCTCCGGGTTCGTACCCGCACTCGACCGCGATGAATCCATATCGCTCGATGATATGAAGCTCTCCGCCGATGCTTCCGAAACGGGAACTGTCTCGGGTCTTTCCCAAGCATCTTCCGACAAAGGCCACTGCTTCATCGCTACGGCCGCCTTCGGAACCTATATGGAACCGAAAGTCAAGGTACTGCGCGCCTTCCGCGATGAGCATTTGCTCACCAATGCGCCCGGACGCGCCTTCGTGAGCATCTATTACCACTATTCGCCCCCCGTGGCGGACTACATAGCTATACGCCCCTGGGCGCGTTCCCTAACCCGTGCGGCTCTGACACCGGCCATTGCCAGCGTAGAGCACCCCCTGCCAGCAGTAGGTATGCTGCTGGCGCTGATGGGGGCTGGCTGCATGGCAGCAGCTCGCCAGCGCAGACGCCAAACAGAGGAAAAGGGTGAACAGGCGGCTTAATATCTCTTTTAGCTGAATAAAGCTCCCGAAGCAATCCGATAGTAACTGCCTCGGGAGCTTTTTATATTGGTGCTCACATTAACACAGCCATAAGCTAGTTGATGAAAGCATAGCCTAATGGCACAGCGGACATTCTTTATAAAGCGACCTGCATGGCCGGGCGCACCGCGTATCTGCTATTGTTCATGTCGCTGTATAGGCTTATGTCTCCCTGGAAATTGATGTTTGTCGCCAGATCGCCCAGCCTGCCGCGCGAACGCAGCCACCAGCAGCAGTAGCCAGAAGCGTCTATCCACACTCCCTGCCGCATAGCGAAATCCGTAGGCTTAGCCAGGCGATCGGCGGCACTGGCCAGCATACTCCCAGCTTCCTCCAAGCTCAGCGGAAAGATACGGTCGTTAGTAGACAAACCCGCATTGTTTAACACACAGCTTACCATGATAAGAGAGCGCTCCTGCTCATTAAACGCCTGTGCCAGGAACGCGCCATTAAGCCAGCGGCGCAAACTGCAATTGCTCCAAGCGACAGCTCCCTTAACCTCGTTATAACGCTTACAGTCCAAGCCCTGTTCCGCTATCACCAACAGGCGATCCGCCTCGCGGCGCAGCACCCGCCAAACGATGGGCTTAACTTCACCATTAGCGCCCTGAGGATAGCGCCCGAATTCAAATAGCTCGCCTACGCCTTTATGCGCATAAACAGCACCAAGAGACGATAAGCCTGAACCCGCCGAGGACGCGCCGGCAGACAGCACAGCGGCGGCACCAGCCGAAGACGCACCAGCAGGCGGAGCAGCGGAAACACTCGCCGAGAATGTACCGGCAGGCGGAACAGCGGAAGCACTCGCCGAGGACGTACCAGCAGGCGGTACAGCAGAAGCACTCGCAGAGGACGCAACAGCAGGCGGCACGGCAGAAGCACTCGCAGAGGACGCAACAGCAGGCGGCACGGCAGAAGCACTCGCAGAGGGCACACCAGCAGGCGGCACAGCAGACGCACCAGTAGAGGACGTACCGGCAGGCGGCACAGAGACCGAGGTTACAGCTGTCTTTCCGCCGCCCAGATCAGCGCAAATCTTATCAAACAGTGGCAACAGATCGGCCACGCTCTGAAAGCGATCCTGAGGCTTCTTGCGCAGCATGCGCAGCACCAAGCCGTCTAGCTCAGCATTAGCCAAGGGATTGCTCTGCGAGGGCGGCGCAGGCTCCGTGTAAACTATCTGATAAATCAGGGCAACCGTACTCGGAGCGACAAAGGGACAGCTTCCCGTAACCAGCTGATACAGTACGACACCCAAGGAGTAAATGTCGGCGCGGCTATCGGTATGGGCAAAATCGTTAATCTGCTCGGGAGCTACATAAGAGGGCGTGCCCATGCCCATGTCCCCAGTCCGCGTCAGGCTGTGCTGTCCCGCCATAAAGGCCAAACCAAAATCGAGGATCTTGACCTGCCCGCTGTCGGTGACCATAACATTCTCTGGCTTTAGGTCGCGATGTACCACGCCATTATCATGGGCATAGGCCATAGCGGCCAGCACCTGGCGAAACAGAGCCAAATTGCGCCGCAGTTCCTCCACATCGGGCACCTGGCCAGTCTGAAGCAGCTCAGAAAAAGGCCGTCCCTTAATCAGCTCCATGGCCAGAAACAGACGCCCCTGCTCCTGTCCCATTTCATATACGGTAACGATGCCGGGATGGTTAAGCTTGGCTACAGCCAGCGCCTCGCGCTGAAAGCGCTGCATATCTTCAGCACTGCTGGAATCATCGTTCAGCACTTTAATGGCCGCCTCGCGCTGCAAAACGGGATCGTATCCCAGCAGAACCTGGCCCATACCCCCATGGCCTAACTGACGTTTTATCTCATAGCGTCCTAGCTTCATAGGAATAGCATTCGGTGAAGGCACTCGCTGTCTCCTTCCAGCGTCCAATGTTACCGACATTGTTTAGCTTTACAGCTTAACAAACAGCGCAGGGCGGATGCAGATATCGGTCTCCCCTACATCACGGCCGCGGTCGTTGATCGCCCCGCCATCGTGCACGCAGGCCGCGCAGCCCTCCTCGGTGCCCGCCGAGCGCAGCCACCACCAGCCAGAGCCCTCGCCGGAGCTGCCCCTGTAAGCCCCCTCGCTGACCGCGTAAGGCGTGGGCTGGCAGCAGCGCTCCAGATCGTCGCGGAAATACTCTTCGGCTTCGGCTACACTTAAAAGAAATACGTGACTCCCCGCCCCGCCCTTGCCGCTGCCCCGCCGGCCGTCAGTAAATCCATCCTCGCGCCCGAATTTAGTGAGCGCGATCAGCTTGCGCTCCTCGTCACTGAAAGCCACTTGATAAAACTCCTCCTCCAGCCAGCGCCGCAGAGTACAGCCAGACCAGTCGGGAGAATACACAAAGCTGCGGCTGCCGCAGTCGTAGCGCCCGCAGTCCAAACCATAACGGGAAATCAGCAGCATTTTCCGAGCGCGGCTGTTCTTGTGCAGAACCATCCACTCTATGGGAGCGCTGTCTCCAGCATCGCTCTGAGGATAATGCCCCAGTTTTACGTAATCGCGGTGCAGCTGCAGATAGGTATACTGAGGGGTGGTTTCCTCCTTATCGAGCAGACCGCGCAGCAGCTCCTTGGCCGGCGTTCCCGCCTTTGCCGACACGGGCAGCGGGGAGCCGCAGGCGTTGCAGAAGGAAGCCCCCTTGCGGTTGGTGCTATTGCCGCACTGCGGGCAGCGGCGATCGTTGGCCAAGCCGCAATTATTGCAAAATTTGTAGCCTGCACGATTATTCCATCCGCAATGCGGGCAGCTTTCGCCATTATTCTCAGACAATGCCAGAGCGTTAGCACCTAAAGGCGGCATAACGATCCCCGCCGAGGTTATGGCAGCCGACTTGGGCAGCTCCGCCATTCCAGCCGAAGCGTTTTGCCCTTTCAGCTCCGCACAGGCCTTATCGTAAAGGGGCATCATTTCTTTTAGACTCTGGAAGCGGCCCTTAGGGTCTTTGCGCAGCATGCGCAGCACCAGCTCATCGAAAGAGCCTACTGCAGGATTGATCCGAGAGGGCGGAAGCGGCTCCTCAGACAGCACCTTGTATATCAAAGAAACCGTATTGGGAGATTCAAAGGGACATTGTCCCGTAATAAGCTGATTAAGAATGACGCCCAAGGAATAGATATCGGCGCGCCAATCGGTATGGGCAAAGTCTTTTATCTGTTCGGGCGCGACATAGGCCGGTGTGCCCATGCCGACATCGCCGGTTACGGTCAGATTATGCTGGCCCGCCATAAAGGCCAGCCCAAAGTCGAGCACTTTAGCCTGCCCGTCGGCAGTTACCATGAGATTGTCGGGCTTGAGATCGCGGTGCACCACCCCGCGCGCGTGAGCAAAGGCTATGGCCTCCAGCACCTGGCGCAGCAGTGCCAGATTGCGGCGCACCACCGCCAGATCCGGAACCTGCCCAGACTGAACCAGCTGAGAAAAGGAAACGCCCTCGACCAGCTCCATCGCCAAAAAAAGACGTCCCTGCTCCTGCCCCATCTCATAGAGAGTAACGATACCGGGATGGTTCAGCTTAGATATAGCCAGCGCCTCGCGCTGGAAGCGCTGTATATCCTCCGGATTATGGACGCCGGACTGCATGACCTTGATGGCGACATCGCGCTGCAGAGCTGGATCGTAGCCCAGCAGAACCTGTCCCATGCCCCCCTGTCCCAGCTGGCGTCTGATCTCATAGCGTCCGATATTCATGCCATGATAATTCGCCATTCAAAAAAAATATCCGTTCAGCATATCAATGTTGCCGGCCTACTATGACGATAGCTTACGGTCAGCACCTTAGCTCAGGCCTTTTGGCAAGGTGATCTCTGCCATGTCCTTGCGGGTCCTGAAATCCGCCTCATGAACTACGGTGTCTCCAGCGAGCGCCAGTCACTGATCAAATCCTTAAGCGTCACCGCATTCAGCTGGAAGCGCATGGCTTCCTGAACCGCTTTCAGGCGTTCCTCTAAAAGCCCCTGAATATTGCGCCCCACCGGACACTGAGGATTAGGCTTTTCATGCAGGTGAAATAGACTTTCCCCGCCTTCAACCGCTTCAAACACATCGAGCAGAGTAACCTCGCGCACATCCCGCGCCAGAGAGGCTCCCCCGACCCCGGCTTCAACGCGAACCAATCCCGCTGCCTTCAGCTGCCCCAAAATGTTGCGCACGATCACGGGATTAACGCCTATGCTGCCGGCAAGAAATGAAGAGGTCAGCTTGTACTGTCCCTTAAATACAGCCAAACACAGCAGAATATGAACAGCTATGGGCAAACGCGATGAGAACTGCATTATTCTTTAGTCCATAAAGTAAGATGATGTTTACACTTTGTTCAATGCCATTAACTTAAGGTTCAATGGCATTGGTTCTGATTATTCATGTGAGTTAGCGCTGCGTTGTACGTTAGCGTATAAGTTAGCGAACAGCATGCGTTAAAGCTCGATTTTCCCAACAGCTGTGGCCACCCCCTCTGTCGCAGTCGCGACATCTCCCCCTGCCATCCTTTAGGGGGAGCTATAATGGGGATCCATTGGCCATTGCTTAAGTTAACGATACTGACGCTTTGTTATCCAGCCCCGCCAACCGCAAGCAAGCCAGCTAAGATATTATCATAATAACAGCACTCAGTTGTAACTTCAAGACTTACATCAAAAAAAAACACCGATGTAACCCTTGA
>JAFSXO010000268.1 GCA_017444045.1 bacterium
CAGCGAAGCAGTGCCGGCGCAGAAGCTGGTGCAGCGCTAATTTATGTGCTAAACACTAACTGACGTTGCGTACAGATCAAAGCGCGAAACTAGTTCCGCGAAAGGCACATCTGAGCGCAGCGAAGCAGTGCCAGCGCGGAAGCTGGTGCAACGCAATAACTAGGACCTCGGCATAGCGCTATTTTATACTCGCCGTTTGACGTAAGTCAAACATACAGTATAAAATAGCGCTATGCCTAAAATAACTAACGATTGGCTCACCGCCATCGGCGACGAATTCACCAAGCCCTATTATCTAGAGCTGCGCAAATGGCTTATCAACGAATACCGCACCCAGCGCATTTACCCAGCGGCAGACGATATTTTTAATGCCTTCCACTTTACCCCATTAAGTCGGGTTAAGGTGGTGCTGCTGGGCCAGGATCCCTACCACAACGATCACCAGGCCATCGGCGCCAGCTTTGCCGTACCCCGCGATCAGAGCGTGCTGCCTCCCTCTCTGGTCAACATCTACAAAGAGCTGCACGACGATCTGGGCTGCACCATCCCCAAACACGGCTATCTAAAGAAATGGGCCGACCAGGGAGTGCTGCTGCTCAACACCGTTCTTACCGTCCGCGCCCATCAGGCCAATTCCCACCGCGGGATGGGCTGGGAGCAGTTCACCGATGCCGCTATCAGAGCCGTCAACGCCTTAGACCGCCCGGTGGTATTTCTGCTGTGGGGCAATCCGGCCCAGAGCAAACAGGTACTGTTAAATAACCCCCGCCATCTGGTGCTGAAGGCCCGCCATCCCAGTCCGCCGTCGGCATCCTCGGGATTTTTTGGCTGCCGCCATTTCAGCAAGACCAACGCCTTTCTGCAGGAACACGGCGTCGAGCCTATAGACTGGCAAATCGACTAATGACGTTACAGCGTATAGTGTAGTTTATAGATTATGAAGAAAAAAGCGACCTTTTTAGCGGCAATTATAGCGATATGCGGAGGCTTGGGCTTAGGCGCCGGCTGGCCTACCGGACAGAAGCAGAATCCTAACCAGATCACAGCCACCCAGGTCACCCCCGATTCCCCGCGCCTGGCACGCAATCTCTGGCACGAACGCTGCTTTATGGCTCTCATCGACAAGCATTTGGACACCTTCGTCACCCTTCTGTCTCTGCCGCCGGGCTGGATCGCCAATGGCAGTGTATGGAATCACCATACCATGATGGTGCGCAGCCTAGGTCTGATAAACCGAGACGGCGCCTCAGCATTTGTTCTAGTAGGCACAGAGGACAAGCTGGAAAAACCCATCAGCGCTATAGGAGAGGCCGACGTACAGGAGATCAACAAGGCCTGGGAGCAGCTCATAGCGACTCTATACCCGAAAGCCGTTATCGACACCGACGAGAATCAGCAGCTGCTCACCTGGCACGAGCTGTCACCTAGCGTAACCGAAGTCCTAGAACAGCGAAAAAATGTTTTCAAAGACGCTAAACGCGGGCGCTACATTAAGCTTTTTGAGCTGACCACACCCCAAGGCAAGCTAATCAACGTCGCTCTCGTCTGCGATTTCGACCTATTCGAGACCAGAATTGCCGATAAGCCAGTAACAATCATGCGCAACCGCCATGTAAAGCTGTGCTTTGTGCCCGACGGACTGGATTTTAACGGCACGGTAAAGGATGTCCACGAAATAGCCAGACAGACCGAGCGCGTATACACGGGCTGGGAGACAGAGCTGGCCGAGCATACAAAAAAAGACCAGGAATGCCATCTGCCAGAGGGACGCATTTACAGCGTCAACAGCATGAGCAATGAGCTGCGCAATATGCTGGCAAATCCCTATACAATAGGCACCAACACCTTTACCGGCGAACGCGTGCTGATCCCCACCGCGGGCTGTTCCTGCTGGGTAAGCAACAGGGGCACGTACATGTACGTCAGCAATGGGAATCCCAACGACATTGAACCGCTGCAGAACAAAAATGAATGGCGCAGGCTCCGCTAGGATTATTACTCGCTAAACAGCGCAGCCAGGAACTGCTCCGGCTCAAACTCGCGCAAATCGTCGATACCCTCGCCGACCCCGATATAGCGAACAGGAATATTAAGCTCCTGGGTTACGGCAACGATAATTCCGCCGCGGCTGGTTCCGTCTAGCTTGCAGAGGATGAGGCCAGTAAGCTCGGTGACCTGATTAAATACCCGCGCCTGCTCCAAAGCGTTCTGACCGGTGGTCGCGTCCAGCACCAAAAGAATCTCGTGCGGCGCACCCTCTAAATCGCGGCCAGCTACGCGCTTAATTTTGCGCAGCTCCTCCATAAGGTTGGCCTTGTTATGCAAGCGCCCAGCGGTATCGACCAGCAGCAGCTCGGTGCCGCGGGCCTTGGCGGCGGCCACCGCGTCATACACCACGGCCGCGGGATCGGCGCCCTCATTGTGGCGGATTAAGTCCACGCCGATGCGATCTGACCAGACCTGAAGCTGGTCTATGGCGGCGGCGCGGAACGTATCGGCGGCGGCCATCAGCACTTTAAAGCCCTGGGCCTTGTAATGCGCGGCCAGCTTAGCCGTAGTGGTAGTCTTGCCCGCGCCATTGACGCCGACCATCAGCACCACCATCAGCTTGCCGTGCTCGACCTTAAGGCCGCGGTTAGGCACAACTACCTCTTCGGCGCCCTCGGCCACCTCTTCGGCATTTAAGATTCGGCCCAAAATGGCCTTCAGCTCATCGGTAAGCAGCTTGGGATCGCTTAACTTCTTAGCCTTGACCGCGCCGCGCAGTTCCTCGAGAATGCGATCGGTGGCGCCCACGCCGACATCGGCGGTCAGCAGCACATCCTCTAAATCATCCCACAGCTCATCATCGATGGCGCTTTTGGAGCTGAACAGCGTCTTAACCTGGCCCACCAGACTCTGCCTGGTCTTGTTGAGCCCATCGGCCATTTTGGCGAACCAGGGATCGACCGGAGTAAGGGCCAAACGGCGCGTCGCTTCCCAGACATTGCGCAGACCGGCAAATCTCTTTTTGGGAGCCGGCTCCCCAGCCGTAGCTTCCTGCTTCTGCTCGGCCTCCTCGGGCTTCTGTTCAGCTTCTTCAATTTCTTCTGCGGCGCCCTGGCCTTCGTTCGCGCCCTCGCCGCTCATCTCTGCGCTGAGGTCTCCGCCATCCGCAGCCGCGTCTGTATCGGCTTCGTCCGCGGCCTGTACCTCGGCACTCGCTTCGCCGCCCTCGGCGGCGTCTGCCCCGTCTTCAGCGCTCGAATCGTCAGCTGGGCTATCTCCGGAGGACTCTCCGGCAACGGCTTCCGCCTCCGCTGCCTGTCCGGCTGTCTCCGGTTCAGAAGCGTCTGCCTGCCGTTTTTTACCAAACCAATTGCTGAAAATCTTCATAGCGCTACCTCCGCAATGCCGACAGTTTGTTTTCCGTTTAAGCGGTTTATATCCTTCATTCAGACAGGAATAGACGCGCTAATGGAAAAGATACCCGCGTGACTCAGACTGATATTTATAATCCCGTTCCATTTTTAATGCTGAGCGACGCTTCTCTCGCCCCCAGCATCCATCAGCAGATTACTGCGCCTCCCAGCCCTGAGAGGCTGCCCTGGAAAATGCTGCCCGAACTCGACGCCAAAGCGATCTCCTACAAGAATAGGCTGGAGCAGCTACGCCAGGAGCGCGACCGCAACAATGCCGAAGCTGCGCGTCTGTCCTCTCTCCGCGGCGGATTTGGCGGAACGGCCAGCAGCTTTTCTGCCTCCTCCAATGGCCAGGGGGCATTTGGCGGTTCCATAAATTTCTCAGCCTCGTCGGGCGGCTCTCTGCTGGGCGGCAGCGCTCAGAGTTCTTCCTCAGAAGAGGGCGCAGGCACTCCGCAGTTCAGCTTCGCATCCACATCGGGCCATCGGCGCAAAACCTCTGACAGCGGCGACGCCCCTAAAAAGCGCCGCAGCATCGACACCAATTTTATCGCGGGCAATCTGCAAAGGGATATTTTCAACCACGATAAATAGGCGCCAGCCGAGCATACTGCACTATGGGCAAGCTGTACGATCCCGAAAGACTGCGCATAATTGCCACCATCTGCATTGATATCGCCAGAGGCCTTATTGTCGCCGGCGCTGGTACGGCGCGCGTCGAAGAGACTGTCCACCATATCGGCGTAAGCTGCCAGGTGCCCATCGAAAGCCAGGTTACCCCAACCAGCATCGTGGTGTCTGTCGGCTCAGACCGTCCTGTAACCAGAATCTGCCGAGTGCGTGCCCGCACTATCGATCTGGACAAGCTGGTCGATCTCAACAACGTCTCGCGGCAGATCTGCAATAAAGAAATAACCATACACGCAGCCCGTCTGCGCATCGCCAACATTCTGGCCCGCAAGCCCATATATTCAAACACCGTAATTTACTGGGGACAGGCTCTGTGCTGTGCGGGCTTTGCAGTTATCCTCGGCGGCGGCGCCAAGGAGATTCCCCCAGCCCTGCTGGAGGGGCTTCTGGCGCAGTATCTGCTCGTCAAGCTGGGGCATATGCCCATGTTTCTGTGCGCCTTTGCCAGTGCCATAACCACTACCCTGGCCGCTTCAGCCATTCACTTTTTTATCCCCGAGGTAGAGCTGGAGCCTATCCTGCTAGCGGGCATCGTTCCCCTGCTGCCGGGGCTTTCTTTAGCTAACGCCGTAGTAGATCTCATGGCCGGAGAGCTTACTGCCGGCGTGGCCCGCACCACCGAAGCCCTGCTCTGCGCGGCTGCTTTGGCGTCGGGGGCACTGATCGGCCTCAATATGAGTTCACTGCTATGAGCTGGCCGTCCGTTCCCTTCAGCGCGCTCACCTTTGGCGATGGCCTGGACCTAATACTCTTAATACTCGGCGTTATAGCGGGTATCGGAGCCAGCGCCGTAACATTCCGCATCCCTCCCAAGGAGCTGTTCTGGGCTACTGCCGCCGGCTTTATGGGCTGGGAGGTCATGTACTGCCTCGAGTTTTACGATATCAACACGCTCACGGCCACGACTCTTGGCGCCCTGGCCACCTCGCTGTGCAGCGAATTTATGGCCCGCGACCGCCGCGTGCCCGCCTCAATCTATGTGGTGCCCGGCATTCTGCCCCTGGTGCCCGGCCGCGCTATTTACAATGCCATGTTCTCCATCATCAACGGCCAGCACGATCTCTCGAAGTCGGGAGCTATGCAGGCCATACTGGGCGCGGGTGGCATCGCCATCGGTCTTCTAATCGGCACAGCTATCGCGCGGGGGGTGGTACATCCTCAGCACCGCCTGCGCGCCGCCATAGAGCGCGAGCAGCACCGCCATCTGCATTCGCAGCAGCAGCTGGTCAGCGAGCAGCATCAGGCCGCACATAAGAAAGCCCAGACCGAGCGCGAAGCTAAAGCGCAAGGCCAGGAGCGCGCTGGCCAGAATACACACCGCGGTCTGCATTCTGGCCAGCGGCACAGCAGCCGAACGGGCAGCCCGCCGGCATCGGCTGCGTCCGACAGAGCCAGCGCTAAGGAAAAGACTCCCGAAGCTTCGGCCCACAAGCGCCACGCTCAGATAACCGCCAAGCGCAGCCGATACCAGTCCCGGGCTGCCCGCTACGAAAAGCGCCGCAGGCGCTAATAGCATCTTGGCGCAGCGAAGCAATAACAGTGCGAATGCCGAGGCTGGTCTGAAAAAACGCTCACCGCTTCGGCAACAAATAACAAGGAGCCAAAATGGGCAAAATTCACGAAAGAGTACTGCGCGACCCGCTATACGGCAACATCTCGGTTTCGGGGCCGGCTATTATGGCGCTTATCGATTCTCCGGCCTGTCAGCGCCTGCGCCGCATACGTCAGCTGGGCATGTGCTCGAGCGTCTTCCACGGTGCCGAAAATTCGCGCTTTCAGCACGCCGTCGGGGTCATGTGGCTCATGCACCGCGTACTCAGCCACTGGCGCGAACACCGCTTCATAAAAATCAGCAGAGAGATCGAGCAGGCCGCGCTGGCGGCGGCCCTGCTCCACGATATCGGCCATGGCCCCTTCTCCCACGCCCTGGAGCATACATTTTCGTCCATCGATCACGAGCGCCTGGGACGCCTGATCATAAAACACAATCTGGCTCCTATAATGGAGGCCAACCGCCTCGATCCGCAGCTGGTACTGAGCATTATGGAAGGGACTTACGAAGAGCCCATTTACCACGAGCTGCTCTCCAGCCAGCTCGACGTCGACCGCATGGACTACCTGCTGCGCGATTCGCTGTACACCGGCACTAAGTACGGAGTCTTCGATATAGACCACATCATCTTCAACCTGCGCCCCTTCTACGACAAGGGCAGCCGGCGCTGGGTGTGCGCCATCAGTCCTAAAGGCATCGAAGCGGTCACCACCTATATTTTCAGCCGCTACTTCACCTACTGGCAGGTTTACCTGCACCACACGGTCAGAGCCAACGAGGTGCTGCTGCGCGCCGTTTTAAAACGCGCCCAGTATGTATACAGCCAGGATCCCGAGGCCATGGAGCTGCCCAGCAACCTGCGCTTCTTATTCGATACCAGCCTGGAGCCAGACAGCGCCTCGCCGACCTTTATCGAGGCCTTCCTCAGCACAGACGACTACGATTTCTTCCACGCCATTAAGCTTTGGATGCGCTGCTCCGATCCGGTGCTGGCCGATCTGGCCTCGCGCTTTACCAACCGCGTAGCCTTCAAGGCCTTCGACCATCCCGGCGACGGGCCGCTCTTTAACCGCATAAAAAAGCAGGTGCAGACCATGTACGGCGACGACTGGGAATGGTATATCCACGAGGACACCCCCAGCAATAAGGGCTTTTACAGCATATACGAACCTGGCAAGGCCGCACCCATAAGAGTGCTGTGGAACTGTCCCGAGGGCTGGCGGGAAATCTCGCGCGTCAGCCGCACTCACGCCATCAGCGCCCTGTCAGAGACGGTCAGCCGCCCGCTGCTGATCCTGACCAAAGAGTGCTATCAGAAGATAAAGTCCTGGCTGTCGCCGGAGCCGATCTATCAGAGCTATCTGGACCCGGAGTTCGAAACGTTTTTAAACTGATGCCTTTGATCGGCTTTATTAGTGCCAACCAAAGGCATCATAACTACTAGGCTATATTAATCTTTTGCTGTCACTAGCAGCTAACTATGATATTAGCTACCCACATGGTCCATCTTCATCTTCGGCATCGTAGTCGCGTCCATTAGGGAACATATCTGAATCATCATTGTAATCATCCCACAATTGTTGCAAGTCAGCCCTTGAATATTCTTTAAGCTCATCCTCGTCACAATCGTAATAACTTACAAGTAGCTCTATTAGTTCCTTTTTAGTCATTATGATAATGCCTCCATACATATTTTGTTTTAGATAACATATCGCGTCACCAGAGCAACAACAAGCCTCACAAAACAGATTTACTTACGCTAACTCTGAAAGACGCATACAGTCGTTAGCCTAAAATATAGCGAACTATCTTGAATGTCAAGGATATATTTCAACAAAAATCCCATAATATCGGCAAATTTTTAGCACATGCCAGGCAGCGCCAGCGCGAAATCTGGTGTAGCGCAAATGCATTAAAAGACTTGCTAATGACATAGATTAGGCTGCGGAAACGCTGTTTTTTTCAGCGCCGCCTTAGCTTGAACAAAGCGCACGCTTAAGTATATAATTTATAATACGTACAGACGATAGCAAGGGTTATAAGTCAGCGATCGGCTGACACGATAACCGCCCAACTTCATCCAGAGGAATGCTTATGAAGACCTGGCACAGCATATTACTAACAGCCGCTTTACTGGCCGGAACCACCCTCAGCGCTCTGGCCGCTCCCCAGACCCCCACTCAGGTGGTTCAGAGCTTTTACAGCACAGTAACTGACACTTCCCAACCTCAGCTTTCTGCAGACCAGCATCCTCAGTTTACCAAGGAGCTAAAGGAGCTGTTTGCCAAAGTAAGCGAATACCCATTCCCCTACTGCATGGATTTCGATCCCTGGGGCGGTGCCCAGGTCGGCATAGACAAGTTCGCCATCCTGTCGGGTGAGAAGCACGGCCAGACCGCGGAAATCGAGGTCAGCGTCCACCGCTGCGGCTGCGACAACGCCTTAGTAAAGGTGCTGATGCGCCAAGAGGACGGCGAATGGAAAATTGCCAACTTTATCGTGCCTCAGGATGAGATCGATTTGCTCCAGATCCTCAGAGAAAAGATTGACGATTACGCTTCATTAGAGAAAAAGTGACCCCTCCTCTGTCCTTACCAGCTTTTATTATTAGAATTTTTCCGCTGAAGGAGCAAATAATATGAAAACCATCACCCGCCACAGCCTAACGCTCTTGCTGTTATGCGCCATCCTGCTCGGAGGCTTTGCCGTTCCTGCTAGTGCCGATTCAAATGTTGACGCAATCAAACAGTATATTACCAGCCATTATTCCAGCCGATATGAAGGCCCGTCATACGTAGAACGAGATCTGCTTCAGGAAGGATATGGCCTAAACGATGTTCAGAAGGCCATAGAAACCTGCGGTTTTGACTGGGACGCCCGCGCTGTGCGCGCGGCCAATTACGCCTGCCAGGTAGTTAAAGGCGGCGCCTCCGCTTTGGGAATTGCCAAAATACTGTGCAGCATAGGCTATACATCACAGCAGACCCGCTACGCTCTGGAGCACTGCGATATCGACTGGAACTATCAGGCCTGGCGCGATGCCCATACCCTCGTTGAGAAGCGCGGTACCAACGTCAGCGAAGAAAAGGTACGGGAGTTTCTGCTAAAGCTTGGCTACAGCGAGGATCAGGCAAAATACGGCTGCACCTACCGCCTGCACAATTCTCCCGGCAAGGAATAGCGCATACCGTGCCCTCGCCAGCCGCCCTAAGTATTCAGTTTAGCGCCAAGCACAGCCCAGCTAAACATTATCGGCACAGAGGCAGGCGCGGCGCTAATATGTTCGTATAAAAGAAACAGTATTTCTTTATAAATAGAGGACGATGAAATTATGAGCTTAAAGAAACTTGGCATTTTCGCACTGCTGGCATCTACACTTATGACCGGCACCGCCTGGGCGCACAACTCCAAGATTTCCGACAACGGCTATTATCTGCCCAAAGGCATCAAGCTGCAGGGCAAGGTAAAGATAGTCCAGAGCAACGCCGACATAAAAATCAAAGCGGTAACCAGCTTCCCCGACATCAAGGTTAAAGCGGTCAGCAGTTTCCCCGACGCGATAGGCAAATGGCAGTTTGTCGACAGCTTCCCCGATTTTACCGTACAGTACGTCGAAAGCTTTGAGGACATCAAGGTTCAGTTCGTCGACAGCTTCCCCGGCGTAGTCAAGTAAAGCCAATCCCCCTGCAAGCACTTGTTCCCCGGACAAGTGCTTTTCTTATTATTATAAAAGCATTTATCCTAAAGGTACCCTGTCCATGCAGCGCTTAATCATCCCCCCTGGCTATCGTTCCGCTTTAGATTTACACGACACCCAAGTAGGCATAAAGACCGTCAAAGACTTTTTCCAGGGGCTTCTAGCCCGGCGTCTCAACCTACTGCGCGTTTCGGCCCCGCTTTTTGTCGACCCGGCCACAGGCCTAAACGACAATCTGAACGGCTATGAGCGTCCGGTGGCCTTCGGCATCCGCGAGCAGCAGGACAAAACCGCAGAAGTCGTACATTCGCTGGCCAAATGGAAGCGCTACGCCCTAGCCAAATACGGATTCAAAATTGGCGAAGGCCTTTACACCGACATGAACGCCATACGACGCGACGAGGATACCGACAATATCCATTCCATATTCGTCGACCAGTGGGACTGGGAAAAGGTCATCAGCCGCCAGGATCGCACCCTGGATTTTCTTAAGGATACAGTGCGCACCGTTTACAAATGTCTCTGCAAGACCGAGCAATATTTGGCCATCGAGTACGATTACATCGAGCTGCTTCTGCCCAAGGAGATATTCTTTATAACCAGCTCCGAGCTTCTGGAACTCTATCCTAATTTCGACGCCAAAGAGCGCGAATACGCCATAACCAAAGAAAAAGGCGCTGTATGCATTATGCAGATCGGCGACAGACTCAGCAACGGCCTGCCCCATGACGGCCGGGCACCCGACTACGATGACTGGGCGCTCAATGCCGATATTTTGGTGTATTACCCCATTTTGGACATAGCTCTGGAGCTGTCTTCGATGGGCATCCGCGTAGACCGTGACGCCCTGCTGTCTCAGCTGGCCAAGGCCGGCTGCCCAGAACGGGCTGAGCTACCCTTCCAAAAGGCCGTTGCCGAAGAGAAAGTGCCCTTCACCATCGGCGGCGGTATCGGCCAGTCCCGCATCTGCATGTTTTTCCTGCGCAAAGCCCACATCGGCGAGGTGCAAAGCTCGCTCTGGCCCGCAGAGATGCAGACGCTATGCAAGGATAATAATATACCCTTGCTTTAAGCAAGGGCATACTTGGTACGGTATACATTACCAGCGCTCAGCTAGCCTAAACAGCCGAGCCTCAGCCTCTTTGGCGGTCTACATGACATGTATAGCCTGTACGCTCGGCCATATGGAAATACTGACGGTAATCGTTCTCGGTAAGGCCGTAAGGGTTGGCCGAAAGACTGCTGTCGGTATGCAGACCTACTGCCTGGAACTCCGCGCCCTTTATCTCTCCGTAGCCTAAATGCTCATCAAGAAGCGATCTGTCGGGCAGGCGCAGCATTTCGCCGCTGTATTCATTGTAGATCGCCTCATCCATGGTGCCGGTAGAATTATTGTAAGCGTGGCACAGCTCGTGGGCCATCACCACCATGCTGTTCTGCTCTGACCAGCTCTCCACCGAGCCAAAATCGATAAAGGCCGGATTGATCTTAACCACGCTGGCACTGCCGAGACTGCGCCAGAACGAATAATCTCCGTCGGCGCGCTTGTGGATAATGCCATCGCCCGTGGGCAGAAGCTGGCGGCAGTAGCCGTTGTCATCGTTGGTCGAGGATATAAACACGGGATGCACGGCGTGGCCAATACGCTTAAGCATAGCCTGGCCCGGCTCGATTCCGGCAAAGGCTTCAAGATTATCGCGCATATTGGCTCTGAAAGCCGCGCTGGCGTCGGCCACGATAAAGTTAAGCGGCACGTGCGTCGGATTCAGCACCTTTACATCCTCGTCGGGCTGAGCATTGGCAACCTCATCGCGCCCATGTATTCCGGAGGTGACGCGAATTGTATCGTAGCCCTCGCCGCCATCGACAAAATCCCGGCCCTTGCCGGAAATAATCGTATCGTCGCCGCCCTCGCCATAGAGGCGGTCGCTGCCGGAAAGGCCAAAGATGATGTCCTTGCCGTCGCCGCCATGCACCTCATCGTTGCCGTGGCCGGCGTTAATGAAATCATCGCCGTCGCCGCCTTCTACGTAATCGTTGCCCTTGCCGGCATATATTACATCGCTGCCGCCGTTGCCGAATATCCTATCATTGCCGCGGCCGCCTTCAATGTAGTCACGGCCGGAGCCGCCATTGATTACGTCATCGCC
>JAFSXO010000269.1 GCA_017444045.1 bacterium
AAATGCTCTCCGACCGACGCTCCTAACCGCATCGTATCTAAATACTCTCCGATCGGCACTCAAAACCTCATAGGAGGAACACCCGTACACACCCCATTCTGGCCACCAAGACAAACACTCAGACAACTGCTCACAGCCATAAAACGCTTCATCGCCAATTGCCTGCAAATAACCACACGTGTATTTTGTTTTTAAAGATTTGCAACCTTTAAACGCACAGTCCTCGATATACTTAACGGTACTTGGAATATACACAGCTTTCAAGTGCGTACTGCCCTGACAAACACCTTTGCCGATAATCTTTGTCCCGTCCGCAAAAACCACTTTTTCTGCATCAGCATTGACTTTAAGCACTTTATCATTCCGATAAACCACACCACCATGATAAATGGTAACGGAAGCATCAAAGTCGCAGGTGATAAAATCAGTATTTAATGGCAGCACCACGGATTTCAAGCTGCTGCAACCCAGAAACGCACCTTTACCGATTTTAGATGAAAAAGGAAATTCCACTCTTTCTAACGCCGTACAGCCAAAGAATGCTCCAGCAGGTATTTTTTCGACACTGTTAGGCAAACAAACTGAAGTCAGCTTATCATGACAGGCAAAAGCTGTACCAATGTTAACAGTTCCCTCGCGGATCACGGCATTTTGCAAATCTGGCTTCACCGACACTATGCGATTGCCGCACATAGAATCGTAAGTGATACCATCTATAGTGACGTGAACATTATGCAGCGCCCAATAGGAATACACCAGGGCGAGAATTACAAGCAGAAGAAAGGTGCAATCGATTCTGGTGTAAAGAATGGGGCGGCATTTCTCGTAATACCAGGGCAGATACCTGGTATTGAACCACGAGGTTAGCCTTTCACGGCATCCCGCAAAGCGGCTTTTGATTTTAGCTATCATAAAAGCGCCCTCCTATACTTAATTCGCTACAGCTAAGAAAGCAGCATTGCTACTCAACAAAGTGAGCTACGAAAGCGCTATGCTAGCGTCGCGCAGCAACAGCATTTGACCATGCATCAGTTATCTGTACGCTGAGCAATCTTTATGCTCCGGGAGAACGCTGTCTGATAAGATCAAGCAAAAGGAATAGAACTGACGATGATAATGCGCGGTCAAATCTGAATTGCTTAAATACTAATTCTTTATAATTCTTGTCAGAGACAATACGTCATTCAGTTAGTGCTTACGCAAACAAGCTTTCAATAAATACGTTGAACAGGACTAAATAAGTCAACATTTTGGCAACAAAATGATCGAACGAAACTATCATGATGCGCTCCTTTTCAAAAAGTTGCACATTACTTCAGCTTGCAGACTCATTTTGGCGAGAATGCGTCCACATTCTGAAGATACACGGATGCTGGGCTGTATGACTGGGCTGGCGAAAGCCCATCGTTCACATAGTAACACATATTCAGGGCAATTTGTTAAATATTGCAGGGGTTATTTGTTAAATATTGATTACAACATTTAACAAATAAAACTAAGCGGCAGAGAGCCTTACAGAAGCATCGTCATATAAAGGGACAGATGCACAGCACTATCTTTTATCAGCACATCCTTCTGGTACAATATATAGCCACCCCCAGCTTATTCAAAGCCCACATTTCCACGATGCTTGTAGCTTATGCACCAAAAGCTAAGGTCTAGACTTAAACTTAACGCTCTTTTTTGGGTGTCCGCGCCAGCAGCTTTTCCACAGCCTGGGCCACGCTGAGCCGTCCAGCCAAAACATCATCAGTAGCGCTCATAATGGGAACCTCTACCCCATTGGCCGCGGCCAGCTCTACGCCGCAGTGCGTAGCATACACACCCTCGGCCACCTGCTCCATAGACTGCATAATCTGCTCCAGCGTCTCTCCCGCTCCCAGACGCAGCCCTACAGTGCGGTTGCGGCTCAGGTCTCCGGTAGCGGTCAGCACCATATCGCCCATACCGCTGAGTCCCTGCATAGTAGCCTCGTGGCCTCCCAAAGCGACCACCAAACGGCTCATTTCGGCTAAGCCCCGCGTAAGCAGCGCGGCGCGGGCATTGTTGCCCATCTTGCAGCCGTCGACAATTCCGGTAGCCAGCGCAAAGATATTCTTAAGCACTCCGCCCAGCTCCACGCCCACAATGTCGGATGAGGTATAAATGCGCATATTGTCAAAATGGTAGGCTTTTTTGACGGTATCGGTCGCCTGGCGGGTGTAGCCAGCCACGGTAACAGCGGTAGGCAGATTGCGGATCAGCTCGCTAGCAAAGGATGGCCCAGAAAGTACAGTTAAGCGCTCCAAATACCCCAGCTCCTGGTATAGCACCTCAGACATGCGGCAGAGCGTCCCCTGCTCCAAGCCCTTGGAGGTGCTGACCACCGTGGTATGGCGGTCGATATAGGAGCTCATCTGCTTGGCTACCGAGCGCATCACCTGGGAGGGAACAGCCATAACCACGAGATCGCGGTCTTTTAAAGCCAGCTCTAAATCCTGACTGGTTTCGATACCCGCGGCGATGGTTACCCCAGGGAAGAACTTATGCTGCCGTTCTTGAGAGACCTGCCTAAGCACCTCTCTGTCAAACTCACAGCCCCACAGCAAGACTTCATGCCCAGCCCGGCGCAAATGATGCGCCTGTGCCGTTCCCCAGCTTCCAGCGCCTATTACGGTTATCTTAGCCATGATAAATCTCCCGCCACCTAAAATAATTTACGCTGGCACATTCGCGCTGCCCAGCTTCCTTTAAAAAGATTTAGAAAGAGCCAGCATGTAAACCTGTCAGCTAACAGCCAAGCTACTGACAATGTCCATTGCTTCTTTGTATAGGAGTTTTAGCCTTCCCGTAAAAAAACATCAGCATGGAAAAAAAAGCAGACAAAAGCGCCTGGGAGCGCTGGAAAGAGCTAGCTGCAAAAGCGGCAACCTGGCAGGCCAGAGTGCTGCTCGGAGCGTTTTATTGGATAGTCGTATCACCCTTCGCAATTGTATTCAAAAGCAGCTGCGATATTTTAGGCTTAGACAAAGACAGCGACAGCGGCCATTGGACCCCATGCTCTGACGCCGATCCCTGGGAGCAGTATTAATTAACTATGTACGTATTAGGCATATCCTGTTTCTACCACGATGCAGCGGCCGCCCTCATTCACGATGGCAAGCTGGTATGCGCTTCGCAAGAGGAACGCTTTTCGCGCATTAAGCACGATTTTAATTTTCCTCAGAAGGCCATTGAGTTCTGCCTGCGCGAAGCCAAAATCACCATTGACGACGTCGATCTGGTAGTCTTCTACGAAAAGCCCTTCCAAAAATTCGACCGCATCCTGCTCTCGGCACTGGCCACCTGGCCGCGGTCTGCCGTGGCCTTCCGCGAAGCCGCCATCGTCTGGCTGCTAGATAAGCTTTGGGCCAGAGATATTATTCAGGAGCGTCTGGGCTGCCAGCGCGACAAAATCGCCTTCTGCCGCCACCACGTTGCCCACGCCTGCAGCGCCTATTATCCCTCGGGCTTCGACAGCGCCGCCCTGCTAACAGTAGACGGCGTAGGCGAATGGTCCTGCGGCTCGCGCGGTGCGGCCTGGGATTTCACCGTCGATGTCTGCGAGGAGATGCGCTATCCCCACTCGCTCGGTCTGCTATACAGCGCCTTTACCGCATTTCTGGGCTTCCAGGTCAACGAAGGCGAATACAAGGTAATGGGCATGGCCCCGTACGGCAAGCCCGAATACGCCGACACCATATTGGAAAAGATCGTCGATCTGCACGACGACGGTTCATTTAAGCTCAATATGGAGTATTTCGCCTATCACCGCTCGGCCTTCCACTCCTTCTCGCCGGCCTTTACCGCCTTATTCGGCAAGCCGCGCACCAAGGAAGAATCCAATCTGCTCGACCCGCACTACGCCAACATTGCCGCCAGTATCCAGCGCGTCACCGAGATAATTCTGGTGCGCCAGGCGACATATCTGCGCAAGAAATATGGCCATGAAAACCTCTGCATGGCCGGAGGATCAGCCCTAAACTCCGTAGCCAACGCCAAAATATTTACCGAAGCCGGATTTAAGCGCATCTTCATCCAGCCAGCCGCAGGCGATGACGGCGGGGCTCTCGGCGCGGCGCTGTGGGGCTATTACAATGTGCTGGGCGGACGCGAGCGCTTCAAGATGACCCACTGCTATTGGGGCGAGCAGCACAGCGACCAGGAAGTCAAGGATTTCCTAAACAGCCGCCAGCGCGAATTTGTGGAGTACACTAACGATGCCGACCTATTTAAGGATGTCGTAGCCAGGCTAACCCACGGCCAGGTGGTCGGCTGGATGCAGGGACGCTTCGAATGGGGGCCGCGCGCCCTGGGCGATCGCAGCATTCTGGCAGATCCGCGCTTCTCGCAGATGAAGGACGTGGTCAACGCCCGCATTAAATTCCGCGAGCCCTTCCGTCCCTTTGCCCCATCGGTGCTGGCCGACAGAGTTGAGGACTTCTTCGACCTTCCCGATGCCGAAAATGTCGACCCCGCCCGGTTCATGCTGATGGTCGTCCCTGTTAAAAAGGAGCGCCAGAAGGATGTGCCCGCCATCACCCACGTCGATGGCACCGCGAGAATACAGGCGGTACACCGCCAGGACAACCCGCGCTATTACGACCTAATCAAAGCCTTCAGCGATGAGACCGGAGTCCCCGTAGTCTTAAACACATCCTTTAATCTGCGCGGAGAGGCCATCGTCAACACCCCGGAAGAAGCCTACTCCACCTTTGAGCGTTCCGATATGGATGCCCTGGTTATGGGCAATATCGTGGTAAGCCGCCGCGAAATTGACGACCAGAGACAGCTTTCCAAGAGCGAGCTGGAGAAATGGTCGCACACCCCGACCAGCCAGACCAGCGAGCAGGCTCTGCCCGCGCAGTCTTCCGAGCCAGTTTTGGAGGTCGCCAAGCAGGCGGCCGAAAATCACCGCCGCTATTTAGCCAGAATGGCAAAAGAGCAGGCCGACAGCAATTTAGGCCCCATAGGCTACATCTGCCAGGCGCTGCTGATGCTGCTAATGGTCGCTTTGGTGCTGGAAGTTATAGTGCGCTTTTGCTGTCCCATTCCCAACATGCAAATGCGCGGCATTTACTGCTTAGGCGAAAAAGACGAGGTGGAGATATCCCCCAACTGGAGCGGACGCATCCACACCTCGGAATTTGATGTGCGCCTGCACACCGATGCCAACGGCCATCGCGTTCCTGACCCCGCCAAAAAGGACAATACCGACACAGCGCCAGCCTCAGGCGCGGCAAATAGCCGCGAGCTTCTGGCCTGCGGAGATTCCTTCACCTTCGGCTGCTGGGACGATACCGACACGATGTGGCTCAGCGAGGTGCAGCGCCAGACTCCGTACAGAGTCACCAACGTGGGACGCCCTAACGCGGGCACCGAAACGGAGCTGAGCATCCTCAAGAAGGAAACCGCGCAGCACCACTACGATTTGGCACTGCTGGGCTTCTACACCGGCAACGATCTTTATGAAAACATGCTGGGCGATGCCTCGTTCACCGTACAGAACGGCGGCCTAGTATTAACTCCGGAAGCGGAGAGCAAGTGGTCTGATTACAACTGCCTAAGCACCAGCAACACTCCCAAAAAGGTTGGGTGGAGGCCGCGCTGGCTGCGCCGTCTATACCTTTACCAGATGGCCATGGCCAGGCTCAGCTTTGACAGCAGTATCCTGCGGCCTTCGGAGACGCCAGCCTGGCTGCTACGCCAGTACACCCCGGATATGGAAGCCACGATCGGCAAGACCTACAATTACCTCCGCCAGATTAAGGAATACTGCGAACAGCAGCGCACCGCCTTGGCCGTCGTGGTCATACCTTCGGCGATCGAGCTATATCCCGAGGATCTGCAGAGCTGGACTAGCCAGCGTTCCTTAGATCCCGGCCTGTTTGACCAGGACAAGGTGCATCAGATAATCGTCAGATGGTGCGAGGAGCAGCAGGTTCCCTACATAGACCTGTACCCCGTACTCCGCAACATGCGCCGCACCTATTATCTAAAAGATATGCACTGGAACCACAGCGGCCATCTAGCGGCCGGACTGGCGGTCAGCCAATTCCTGGGCGAAGCTCAGCTGGCTTTAGACAAAGACTTGAAGGGGGTCAACTGATGAATTTCTTGGCCAAAATCGGGCACCGAATGAGCACTGCCTGGGATTTTACCTGCTGGATCGGCGGGATGCGCCCCTGGATACTGCCTATCCTGCTGGGCCTGCTTCTGCTGACTGGCTTAGTTTCGCTGGCGCAGGCTACTCATATTGCCCCGTTCATCTATACGCTGTTCTAAGTCTGCTAGACTAAATAACACAGTAGCAATTATGAGCAAATCACTGCCAAGCGAGATAATCGATTTCAGCCAATACGATCTGGCCTCCAAGGGACAGCTAAAGGCCCTGCGTACCAATGGTACCTGGGCCAGCGCCTGGTCTACAGCACCAGGGGACAAAGCTCAGCTGCTGATCGGAGGCAAGCGCAAGGGCGCCCGCGAATCCTGGCTGCAGACGATAATTTCTCCAGGCCCCAACCGAGTCGCTCCCCTCTGCCCGCATTTTGCCCGCTGCGGCGGCTGCGCCTGGCAGCATTTAAAATATCAGGCTCAGCTGGAGATCAAAACTCAGCCCTTAGCTAAAGCTTTGCGCGGTCTCGCGGGCGAGCAGCTAGAGCTTCTTCCCCCCTGCCCAGCCCCTAAGCCCTGGCATTACCGCAGCAAAATAGAGCTAAGCTTTCTCAACGATGAGCTGGGCTTCAATAGGCGCGGCTGCTTCGGGCGCATCGTGCCTGTCGAAGAGTGCTTTATCGGCCCCTCAGCCAACCGGGAAATAATCGCCGCGGTGCGTTCCTGGATGAAGCGCCAAGC
>JAFSXO010000270.1 GCA_017444045.1 bacterium
AAGGCCCGCTAGTGTCAGGGCCGTCATAAACGCTGACAGTATAGTACCCCGGATCGATCATAAAATTGCACCTTGCAGCACCGCCTGGAGGAACATTAAGCCAGCCGGTGCCATATATGGCTGCCGTACCTAAGCCTTCAACCATCAGACTGCGCGTTTGGCTGGAAGCATTTCTGAAATTGAGAGATATGTACCCAGCCGGAACAGTATGGTCATGGGGGTCTATATCCTCGTCCCTTGTATTCCAATCGATATGATATGGGTCCAGTAATATTCCTTCGCCGCCGCCGTCTCCGCCGCTGCCTTCGCCGCCTTCGCCGCCGTCTCCGCCATCGCCGTCGCCGATCCCGTCGCCAACGCCATTGCCCTGGCCAAAGCCGCTGCCTGTGCCATGCTTATTGCCAACGCCATAGCCATGCCCTACAGGATACCCAGAGGTGCCGAAGAGATCGCCGCCCAAATCAGGTACGTCGGGATCTATAGCTGTGCGCAGGCCAGCGCGTCCCGACCCGCCGCCAGGTTTGCCAGGATTTCCCGGCCTTCCAGGCTTTCCTACCCGGCCAGGGTTTTGGCTGGGCGGACCGTTTGTCGGCAAAGGAGCGGACTTGGAAACGACCTTGGGCGGAGCTATTCCCAATTTTTTCGGTGCTATTGTCGGCTGCACAGGCATCTTGATGGTATCGACCACATCTACCTGAGCAATAACGCGCATCTTTTCCTTTTTGGGAGTCTGTGATCCATAAATCCCGTAAGCGAACAGCACTAATATATGGCAAACAGCCGTCAAAACAAAAGCCGCATGTATCGGCTTAAATTTCCAACTTCTCTTTCTTTTAATGCTCATATTAAGAAGATCCTTGCCGCGCACCAAAGAGGCACTGCGCCTTATACGCAGAAACAGCTTCTGCACCAATTATATTATAATACCTCATATTCATCCTATTTCCTAGCCAGCCCATGTCATTAACTTAGTGTTTTGAAAAATGCAATATGCGCAGCCCCAGCTTCCGCGCCGACAGAGCCTTGCTAAGCCCAGATCTGCCAGTGTTTAATTGTTTGCACGCTTAAGATATGCACTAAACATTCCTAACCGAACGCTATAATGAACTCAATTTGCTGGCATTGACCAAGAAACAATGTCGTTTAGTTAACCCCAGTTAGGTACAATTAATGGCTGTCGTTTGCAGATTATAGCGTGTAACCAGTTCCGCGCTAGGCACATCTGAGCGTAGCGAAGCAGTGCCGGCGCGGAAGCTGGCGTAGTGCGAATATGTCAGCGAATCCTTAACCAAACGACATTGCTAAGTCTGGCAGGGGGAGATGTCGCGAACGCGACAGAAGGGATGACCACAGCAGAGGAGATATGCCAACCAGTGGATAGCGCAGAAACAAACATAGAGCAAACCGCAGCCCAGGATAAAACACAGGATAAAACACAGGATAAAGCACAGAACTGCACTGCCAGCAATGAGCAGCCAGCAGCAGCGCCACGCACACGCAAAGCCTGGATGCTGCTCATAGATCTGGCCATAATCGCGATCTTCAGCGCCTTAGTGACCAATGCCAACCAAACCCTGCTGCTCCACGCTGTTGCGCCGCCCGAATCAAACGGAGGGCTGCACCTGAGCTTAGCGGCATCTTATGACTGCGCTATGCGCAACGCCGATACGCTCTGGCAGGCACTGGTCATTACCTGGGTGTGGCCTGGCTTCTATCCGGCCAGCTCGTATTTAATCACCTATATTTACAGCTCGATATACGGCACAGGCATTATATCGGCATTCACAAGCGTTACCGTTTTGGTTCCCGTTCTAATCGCCAGCATTTACTGTATTAACCGCCAGCGCTACGGAATATTGGCCGGAATATGCGGGATAATGGCCAGTCTTTCCATTCCCCAGGGGCTGCTGTTCTGCAATCAGTATCCTTCGGATTTCCAGGTAGGCACCGGCGTCTGTCTAACCATATGGGCCTTATTTAACTGCGACAGCTTTTCCAAGCGCACGGCATCTTGGCTGTTTGGCCTATGCTTAGGCTTCAGCCTGATGTTCAAATCCAACGTCATCTGGTTTATTATTCCGGCAGCGCTTCCGCTCCTCATCGGCCAATGGCGCGACATCTGCTCATCACGCCTAAATTCGCTATGGCAGACCATAATTCTGCTTGCGGCAGCGGCCTCATTCGGCGCGGCCATGCCTCATTTTTCCCAGCTGCAGGCCGATATGACGCATTTTGCCGCTTATACATCGCCGCAGACCGTAAAAATGCTGGCAGCAGTAGGCGCAATATGCCTTATATGGTGGGTTTTATCATGCATCTCCCTGGGGAAGTACCCCAAATCACCGCGGCTTGCCCATTTGAATCAGGCTCTGTGCCTGAGCAGCATTATCGCCGCTCCCTGGGTTTTCGTAAATCATAATGTGCTCACCGGGCACAACGGTTCTTTTCTGCGCGAGCAAATAATGCATTTCACCAATGCGCAGACGCTCAAGCGCTGCTTTGAGATTACTATATGCGAGAATTCGTTCGGCCTGATATTAAGCGCTGTTCTGGCCATAAGCCTGCTCATGGCCTTTACCAAATGGGCAGACGCCAAAGACCGTTCCCTGGCTCTGACGTCTGCTGCCAGCTTCTGCGCAACGGCATTGCTGCTGGGAGAGTCCCAGCGCTACTATCTGCCAGTCTTTCTAGTCAGCTCCTGCTGTCTGGTCGCCCCCCTGCGGCGCAGCAAATGGCTCATGGGCATCTTTATCGCCGTAGCCGCCTGCAACTTTGGCTTGGCTATCATCATCCCCGCATATTATCCAGACAGCAGCACGTTTAACAGCGTAGGCAGATACGGGTTTACCCGCCTAGACCGCAGCAGATATCCGGCCGAGAATCCCAACCGCAGCGTTTACGCCAAAGTATGGCAGGTATGCCCTGCTCTTAAGTCCCCCAACGGAGAGCCGGTAGGGCTGGCGCTATACAGAAACCGCCAGCGCGTAAACAATGCGCAGAACGGCTTCGGTTACGACCCAATCGAAGACGCTAACTATGCCGCTATAACGCGTTTCTCCTGGAGACAGTCTGATACCCTGCCCTTCTTCATGAACACAGACGGCACACTTGGGACCAACGATATGCGCTCCTATTTGCCATATCTGTCATTGCTGAGCCACAGCTTCCCCACCCAGTACGCGGATTTGTACGATTTTGTCCGCTTTGCGGAAAATGACAGCTATAGGTATGCCATACAGCAGCATATCATAGGCAAATGCCAGTTTTTGCTCGACATATCTACAGATACAGCCACAGAGCTGGACGAAACAAGCGTGTCTAATTTTATTGTTTGCCCCAACCCAGCCCATTACACCGTCACCGGAGATAAATTCACCCTGCACATATGGTGCCGTCCGGAATGCGCCCCAGCTCCGGCCTCGCTCGAGCTGCCAGAAAACCTCTTCATACCATATATGCCCTAAGCCCAATGCCATTTAGTTAAGGATTCGTGGCATTGGTTCTGATAATTCATGTGAGTTAGCGCTGCGTTGTACATTAGCGTATAAGTTAGCGCACAACATGCGTTAATCTTCGATTTTTCCGC
>JAFSXO010000271.1 GCA_017444045.1 bacterium
CGTATAGCGAAAAAATTGCAAATTTTATATTGTACGTTTTATTTAGTAGCATTATGGCGATTGCTCCTAAATTACGGCGCGGAGGCGTTATGTCTGGTATAGTCGATTATTTGGTGGCCTTGCATGATAGTGGTGGGTCTGATTTGCATTTGGCTTCGGGAGTGCCACCGATAGTGCGTGTGCATGGCATATTGACAGCGTTAGATGCTGATGTCCTGCAGCAGGAGAATGTTGCCGCTTTAGCCTGTGAGATTTTAAGCGATGAACAGCGCTCCCAGCTGCTGGAAACAAAGAATATCGATTTTGCTTTGGAAATCGATCTCGGCGGGCAACTCGGCGTATGGCGTTACAGGGGCAACGCCTATTTTCAGAAAAATGGTCTTAATGTGGTATTGCGTGCTATTCCCGCTAAGGTGCCTACGCTGGAGGAATTAAATCTCCCCGCTTCGTTGGAGAAGTTTGTAAATTACCATCACGGCTTAGTCCTGGCCACTGGTCAGGCTGGATGCGGAAAATCTTCTACTATTGCGGCACTGGTGAACCTTATCAATGAGACGCGGGCGGTGCACGTTATCACGGTCGAGGATCCCATCGAGTATCTTCATATCAACAAAAAAGCGCTTATCAATCAGCGCCAGGTTGGACGCGATGTGGAAACCTTTTCCTTAGCTCTAAAGGGAGCCCTGCGCGAAGACCCCGATGTTATTTTTGTCGGCGAGCTGCGCGATTTAGAGACTATCTCATTGGCGATTACAGCGGCAGAGACAGGTCACTTGGTGTTAGGAACCCTGCATACGAACTCCGCTGCCAAGGCGGTTGATCGTCTGATCGATGCTTTTCCGATCGACCAGCAGGCCCAGATACGCACGATGCTTTCGGAATCGCTGCGCGGAGTAGTCGCCCAGCAGCTGATCCCGCGCGCCGATGGGCAGGGGCGGGTCGTGGCCGTGGAGATTTTGATCAACAATGTAAGCATCGCCAACGCGATCCGCGACGGTAAAATCTATCAGATTCCGATGTCGATGCAGACGGGGCGCAAAATCGGCATGTGCACCATGGACAGCTCTATACAGAAGCTTTATGAGCAGGGGATAATAACTAAGGACGAGGCGTGCGCCCGTTCTGTGAATAAAGTACCGTACCGTCAGCCTGAGCAAGCAGCGGAGGAGCAGCTTTAGTTTTTGCCGGCGGCATGGCCATCGAGGGCGGAATTATCCTGGACAGAGACGGAATGATCCCGGTATACATAGTTGATTTGGCTTGCGCAGCGCAGGCAGACGCGAATAAAGGATAGCAGAATATGTCGTTTTTTAGTAAATTCACCCGCAGAACTGAAGAACCGAGCAGGACTGAACCAGAAGCCGAGGCAGCTGAAGCTGCTGCCGAGTCCGCAGCAGTAGAGGAGCCTTTGTCAGCTGAGGCGGAAGAGGAGGAAGTCTCCGCGGAGCCAGCGCCGCCTCCACCTCCTGAAGTGGTAATTGAATTGGAGGATAATTACGATCTTGACGTGCTTCTGCGCCGCCTAGTCAGCGAAGGCGGATCAGACCTGCACCTGTCTGTCGGTATGCCGCCGATTTTCAGAATACACGGCGAGCTTATTGTTTCCCACGCCGCGCCGCTTACTGAAGAGCGGGCACACGCCATTCTTTACCCTACGGTTGACGAATATCGCGTCGCCGAATTTGAGAACTGCGGCAATTTAGACTTCGCTTATGAGATAAGCGGCGTAGCCCGCTTCCGCGGCAATTTCTTCAAGCAGAATCGCGGTATGGCGGCGGTATTCCGGGTCATTCCCAGCAAAATACCCAGCCTCGACGAGATGCATCTGCCCGCCGTGCTTAAAGAGATAGCTATGATTAAGCACGGGATTGTGCTGGTAACAGGCCCTACCGGCTCCGGTAAATCCACGACGCTGGCGGCCATGATCGATTATGTGAACCACAATCGTCAGGCTCATATTATTACGATTGAGGATCCTATCGAATTTACCCATACCAGCGACAAATGCCTTATCGACCACCGCGAGGTAGGCGCCAACGCTCATTCCTTTGCCGACGCCATACGCGCTTCGCTGCGCGAGGATCCCGATATTCTGCTGGTCGGCGAGATGCGCGACCTCGATACGATTTACAACGCGATCAAAGCTGCCGAAACCGGAGCTTTGGTGTTTGCGACTCTGCACACCAACTCCGCTGCTAAAACCATCGACCGCATTATCGACGTATTCCCCGCCAAACAGCAGGCGACTATTAGGGCGATGCTCAGCGAATCGTTCAAGGCTGTGGTATCTCAGCTTCTGCTCAAAAAGCAAGGCGGAGGGCGCGTGGCGGTTCACGAGATTCTGATCGCCGAGGCCGGTTTCTCGAATATTATTCGCGAGGGCAAAACCAGCCAGATTAACAACTACATACAGACCGGAAAAGAATTTGGTATGCAGTCCATGGACGCGGGCTTGCTGAAATTGTTCAAGGAAAAGAAAATTAGCAAGAATACCGTGCGCGAATTCTGTCACGATCCCAATTTCTTCCGTCTTGCGGGCGTAAACCTGGCAGAAGGTTAGCCGTTTTTGCTTAATCTAAAAGCGCTGCCATAGCTTGCCATCCTGGCATTTATCCTAACGGGAGGAGGTGCTGATGAGCTTTAATCTTAATGAACTGTCGCAGCTTCCCGTGTCGATAGGGGTGCTATTCTTTTGTAAATTGGTCTTCTTGGCAGCGCTGCTGGGCTTCGTTTATTATGTGGCCAGGAGCGTAATGGTTTCTCTGAAAGAAGCCGAGCGCCAGGGCAGCCATAATTGGCAGCACCAGCACAGCGAGCTGCTGTGCAGCAGCGAGAAAGAGGGCGGTGCGGTTGCTGCTCTTAATCTCAGCCCGGCTTCCCGTTCCGACAGCGCCTCTTTCTGCGCAGAGATGACGGTCAGCCAGAAACCGGAGCGCAGAACTGGCAAATTGGGCACCTCCAAAAATGTTCTGACGGGCTTGCCCCGCGACAGTGCCGGCGATTCCGCCACCTGCAGCTCGCTTCCGGCTATCCTGGAAACTTCAGGCTTTATTGAGGGTGTCTCCGGAGCTGCAGGCAAGGTTAAGCGTTATCCTATCGAGAAGAGCGATATCGTATTCGGCCGTGCCCGTGACTGTACTGTAAGAATCCGCGATGCTTTTGCTTCGTCGCACCATGCGAGGGTTTGGGCCGATAAAGATGGGGTGTATTTAGAAGATTTGCATAGCCGCAATGGTACTTTATTTAACGGAAGCCGCATAGACGGCAGTATCGCTTTAGAGGATGGCGATGTTTTTTCTGTCGGTGATGCGGTTTTTCGCTATAGCCGTTTCTGAGGCGGTATGGCCCGATGAATACTGTTAGCAAGAGCGCCGCTATTCAGCTGATGGTAAGCCTTATGCTGGTCATAGGCGCGGTGCTGCTCAATTGGGGTCTGGACAGCCGGGAAATCCCCCAGCTTTGGCAGGCTGTTGGCGTGCTGCTGGGCACCTTTTGGGCGGGCTGGGCTTTTACGGCGCTGTACAACCGCCAGGCCGATCTGATGCTGCTGCCGCTTAGCTCCGCTCTGGTAAGCCTGGGCTGGCTGGAAATAGTGCGCTATTTTGTCTCCAAGGCCCAGCCTGATGCGACGATGCGGGAAGCTGTTCATGTGGCCATTGGCATGGGAGCGTTTGTGGTTGTTTCGCTGCTGCTGCGCGATTATAGGGTGCTGGAAGGCTATAAGTATGTTCTGCTGCTGGCCGGGGTACTGTTTCAGTTTTCCTTGGTGTTTATAGGCCGCGAAGCTAACGGTGCCAAGCTGTGGATCTCGATTGGCTCGACGGGAGTGCAGCCGTTTGAGTTCGTAAAAATCCTCCTGGCAATTTTCCTGGCCGCTTATCTCAACCAGTTCAGCCAATGGATTCGCTTGGGACTGACCAGCCCTAAATTCGGGCGTCTGTCCCGCCGGGCACTGTTGGTTTTGGGGCTGTGCATCGGCACTGCCGAGGGACTTCTGGCGGCGCAGAAGGATCTGGGGATGGCTCTGCTGCTCTTTGGCCTGTTTATAGC
>JAFSXO010000272.1 GCA_017444045.1 bacterium
CTGGCGCATGCTGTCGAGCATTTGGTTTTGGAACTCTATGGCTTTGTTGGTGTTCTGCCGCTGCTGAGTGTCAAAAATATCGGGGTTGTTGGGAATTACATCGAATTTCAATAGATTCTGCAGCTTGCTGGGTGGCTCAAGCAGGCCTTTGACATTGTCTCCCGGAGAAAAATATAATTTGCTTCCGGAAACAAGTTTGTTGCGGTCGCTGCTTGTATGCGCCAGTACGTGCTCCATGATAATAAGCTCGATCTTGACCCTGCGCTCAAAGAAGCCAGGACGTTTGGGGCTGATCTTCCAGTAGGAGCACAGCAGATCGTAGAAGTGGTTGCTGATTAGCTTGGCGCTCATGGGCGCATAGGTAAACAGAATGGCCAGATTGTCGAGGCACAGTCGCCGTACCATTTTGTGAACCTTGTTTTTAGACAGCGACCCGCAGTCGTCTGCCGAGAAGGAATGGCGGCCGTAGACGCTGCTTATCAGTGTTTTCATATCGTCGGTAAGATAGTAGTTGTAATCTAAATCGACAGATAGCGCAAAGCTAAGCAGGTCAAACAGATTCTTGCTGGCTGTCGATTCGCTGGAAGAGTATTCGTCGTTCTTTTTGACAATCAATTTCTGTTCCAGCAGCTTAGACAGGCACTGCTCCACGTTGGAATCGTCGCGCAGCCACATAACTGTCTTTAGCCGATCTAGCGAGATTGATTTGTGGCCTACGATACCCAGAAATACATCGTAAATGGTAAGCTCATGAAAAACCTTATGCTCGTCCATAAACTTATCTACCTACCTTTTTTAGACCTAGCTGAGCCATTGGGTCGGCTGCCTGTGTGCGCAGCATAAGCATGACTTCAATTTTCTTTCCGAAGCGTATTATAGTTCCAGGAGTAATGGATTCAGCGCTTACAATGCGGCGTTTGCCTACGAATGTACCGTTAGAGCTGCGCAAATCTTCAACCTCATACGGCGTAGAGGAGTTCTTTGTTTTGCGGATGCGGGCATGGTAATTCGATACGGTAGCTTCTGGGAACACCCACACATTGTCGGGGGCACGGCCTATCTTGATAATGTCGGCTTCTGTCGGAAGCACCTTGCCATCGGCGGTGACAAAGGCCATCGGCACGTCTTCGGGGAGTGTGGGCAAATTCGAAAAGGGCACGACCTTTTCTTTGCGTGAGCGGGTCTTATAGGCGACAAATCCGACAATTGCGATGGCTATGGCGATTACTATGGCGTATGATGCGGTGCTGTATCCATTGGGGTTGTCAGTAGCGGTATCGTCTTTCTTGACGGGTGCTTCAGAGCCGTCTTTGACCTTTACGTAAGAAGGTACGCCGGACGCGTCGGCCATCTCCGGACAGAGGGCGGTAACATACTGGGCGGGAACGGCAAAGCGCAGGGTGTTTATTTGGGAAAGCTCCAGCGATAATGATACGGCAATTACCTCTCCCGTGGTGGGAAGTATTATGGGAGCACCTGTGGTCATGTCCTCGATGCCGGGACTGAAGCTGACGCGCAATATGGCCCCGCTGGGACGGGTTATGGTGCTCTGCAAAACGCCGTTGCGCATTTCAGTGGTGCTGGCTGTTACATCTGCTCCGTCCATGATAGGGTTGCTGCAGACTAAATCCAGAGCTGTCCTGGGGCGGACTACCTCGAAATTGCCGATTTTTACGGCAGGGAGGTTGGGAACAGGAATCTCTAAGAGAGCCAGATTCGTTTCTGGGGCGTATTTAGCCAGATGGACTGTGATTAGCCCTTCTCCCGGGACTAAAGCGCGGATGATAGACGCTCCGGCAACAGCCTCGTAGCTGGTGAGGGCTAGACTCGTTTCGCCGCCTTTAACAACGAACGCGTTGCCCAGCACAGTTTCACTGCCAATTCTGGACTGCAAAACCAGAAGCGAGCCGTCAGTTCCCGTTCCGTTGCCAGTATCTAAGACCGACTGCGCCTGAGCAGAGCCTGTCAGCAAACAGAGATACGAAATTAATAGAACAGCGCCAATGTAGTATGAGATTTTACGCATACCCAACCACCTTTATTGTGCATATTGCCATAATAAACTAAGAGCTTATTTAAACAAATTTAGGCAAGCCATGACTGTTTACCTGCATTGAACAGCAGATTCTGTTACATTACTTATAAGCTAACGAAATACTAACAAGCAATGTAGCCTTACTGAATTCAGCTCTGTCGTTTGCGGCCATTGCTTAACTAAACTTGGATTTTTTTCTGAATTTTTTTGAGCGCGGCATATAGGGATTCCTCCGGAGCTCTCTGCGAATAGCGACGAGGCAAAATAGCGGGCCTGTATTGCAGTGCTTCCCCATGTTATCGGGGCTGAAAAGGCTGAAGCTGGCGGACGGGCACAGGCGGCTAAAGCATCTGTTCTCTCTTGACATTATACCTGTATTAGAACAAAATGTAGCAATGAATAAGCGTGGTTGTCACAATATATTGTAGATAACGTGTCAATAACGTGTATATAACCTGTTAATTTGGGGCGGATTTTAAGGAGAGAATGCGGTGATTCAGAGTATTATCAAACGGGACGGGCGCGTGGTGCTTTATGACCTAAACAAGATCGCTGCGGCGATTCTTAAGGCGCTCGAAGCGGCACGGGAGGGCGATGCCTCCGACGCGGCCCGTGTGGCTAACGATGTGCAGCGGGATCTGGAACGGGAATTCCCTCAGACCGCTCCCAACATCGAAGTGATCCAGGATAGGGTCGAGCAGCAGCTTATGAACCACGGCTTTTCCGCGGCGGCCAAGGCCTATATTCTCTATCGGGCTAACCGGACCAGGGCGCGCGAGGCAAGAACGTCTCTTATTAAGACCATCGACGAGATTACCAAAATAGATGCCCGCATCAGCGAAATGAAGCGTGACAACGCCAATATCGACGGCAACACCGCGATGGGGTCGATGCTTCAGATCGGAGCGGCTGGAGCCAAGGCTTACAATGAGCTGTATCTGCTCCGTCCGGAGCATGCCAAAGCCTACCGCGAGGGCGAGATTCACATTCACGATTTTGACTTTTATTCGCTGACAACCACCTGCTGCCAAATAGATATTCTTAAGCTGTTCCATGGCGGTTTTTCTACAGGACACGGCTATCTGCGGGAGCCTCAGAGCATCCAGAGCTATGCGGCGCTGGCTGCCATCGCGATCCAGTCCAACCAGAACGACCAGCACGGCGGCCAGTCTATACCCAACTTCGATTATGGTATGGCCGAGGGTGTTGCCAAAACCTTTGCAAAAACGTACAGGCGGAAGCTCGCCGAGGCGATCGAGGATCGCCTGGATTTGGACGACGCTTCAGACGCGGTGGCCAAGGCTATCGCCAGCGCGGAAGCCGCCTCTGGGGAGAAGGTCCGCCTGCAAAATTCGGAGGCTTTTGATGAAGCCGTTGCCGCGTCTCTGTGCGGTTCCTTGGATATCGCTGAATGCGAAGCGGCCAAGCTTGTGTCCCGCGCCAGAAAGCGGGCCTTTGGGGCTGCGGATCGGGACACCTATCAGGCTATGGAGGGCTTTGTCCACAACCTTAACACCATGCACTCCAGGGCTGGCGCTCAGACACCCTTCTCTTCTATCAATTACGGCACAGACACCACGCCCGAGGGGCGGATGGTGATCCGCAATATCCTGCTCGCTCTTGATGCGGGCTTAGGCTACGGCGAGACCTGCA
>JAFSXO010000273.1 GCA_017444045.1 bacterium
CACCATTTTTGAAGAATCCCTTTTGGTTACCGGCTTTCCCTATGAGCTGCGCCGCGACCCCGATACGCTTCTGGCCTTCTTCCGAGAGCTAATCCTGCGCGCCCGGGGCATAAGACGCGACGGCTCTGCCGCCTTGGACCTATGCTACGTGGCCTGCGGGCGCTTCGATGCCTTCTGGGAGATAGGCCTGCACCCCTGGGATATGGCCGCCGGCTCCCTTCTGATAAACGAAGCCGGCGGGCGCATGACAAATTTCAGCGATCAGCCGCATAATTTGGCATACCAGGACATGCTGGCCAGCAACGGACAGCTTCACGCTGAGATACTGCGCGCCATAGCCCATCTGCAGCCTCAGCTGCACCAGTCACCGTTATTCAAGGCCACTTAAAATAATGCCGAGCGCATCGAAATGGCTATTCACGGACGTTAGCGCAGCGTTAGATGTCAGCGTATAGGCTAGCAAATAACCCGCATAGCACCTTGAATTTTTTCATAAAAAAGGACTTATATGCTTAGCAACTATTCTTTTCTGCTATTAGCGCTATGTATAACACTCACCGCCAGCCTGCGTCCTTTAATTACGCTGTTTACAGTATGCTTAATCGCCAAATTCCATTTAACTCCAGGCTTTGAGCTGCCCAGCGAGCTGAGCTTCATGACCTCATATCCCTGTCTTGCCGCCATGGCGGTTTTGGCGCTGCTGGAGATAATAAACGATAAAAAATACTCGATTATAACCCCGTTTATATCTATATTGCGGCCTGTGGCCACTATATGCGCTCCCTTAACCGTGATGCGCTACGATTCCCCGTATTGGAATATCGGAGTATCAGTGCTGATGGGCGTAGGCATCGGCATTCCTTTTATGCGCTTTTTCTCATCAATGATAGTGCCCAAAGACGTACACGACGCCAACCCCAAGCTGATCTCGCGCGCCAAGCGCACGGATTTCAAAGCCAGCATAAACAACACTCCAGCTTTAAGCTTCACCCAGGATATACTCTGCGCTCTGCTTACATTTTTAGCGTTTCGTTTAGCCAATATCGTTTTAATCGCCCAGATAGTCTCCATATTCCTGCTCGTACTGCATCATCAGCGCCTACAGTACAAGGAAGACGAGCCAGCAGCTAAGGCTCTGCCGATAAAACAGAATAAAAACGTAAAGCTTCCCAACTTCCCCAAGCACACCCTATCCGACGGCACAATCGCCGAGCAGCAGGCAGAGACTGACGACCAGCCAGACAATATCGAGCAGGACAGCGACAACGAAGCCAGCGGTTACGGCTATCTCTAAGGAATTCAACCACCCGTGCGACGACTGCTAGACAAAGCGCTTCAGAACGTACGCCCCCATGAGCGCGTCCGTTTCTTTACCTTCTGCTCCGTATACGGTCTGCTATCCTTTGCCCTAACTCTGGGGATGGCCGGATCCGAGGCGCTTTTTATAGCCAAGCTAGGCATGGAGACGCTGCCGATGGCGCTAGTAGCGGCCTCGCTGCTCACCGTTGGCGGCTCCGTTGTCTATACCTTCATGGTAGGACGCTGGCGCAACGATACGCTGTTCTGTCTGCTTTTAGCCGCGCTAACCGCGCTGCTTCTGGCGCTGTCCCCATTTCTTGCCTCGCAGCATCAGGCCATCTATGCGGTTTTTTGCATATACTATCTGAGCAATGCCGTCTTAACCAACCATTTCTGGAACTGGGCCGATGAATATTTTGACGCAACCAGCGCCAAAAGGCTGTTTCCTCTATTCGCGATCGCCTCGAGCTTTGGCGGGGTTATAGGCGGCATAGCCGGTGAAGTCTTTAACGAGCTCTGGGGGCCTAACTCCCTAATCGTAAGCTGGGCGGTCTTTACCCTGCTTACCGCGGCACTGCTGTTTTACACCAAGCGTCTAACGCGCAACTGGGCACGGCTCAGCGTAAGCGAAGAAGACACCGGAGCCTGGGAAAGCTTTAAACGGGCAGTTCAGTATCTGCACACCTCGCCGCTCAGCCGCTGGCTCTCCATCTCGGCTATGGCCATGGTGCTTGCCCTTTTTATATCCCAGTACATATATCAGACCATCATTGCCAAGGCATTCCCGGATGCCCAGGAATTGGCCACCTTTATGAACTACTATCTGGTGATCACCAATGCCCTGGAGATGGTCATAGAGGGAGCTGTACTGCCGCCGCTTCTGGTGCGCTTTGGCATACCCCGCACAAATCTTATCCATCCCATCGCCACATTTCTTGCGCTCCTGGGCATGCTGGCCAAGCCCGGGCTTTACAGCGCTATATTTGCCCGCGTTAACCGGGAGCTGCTGGACAATGCCCTGGCCAGCCCAGTGCGCACTCTAATGTACAAGGCCCTGCCCAGCCGTCTGCGGGGACACATGCGCGCCTTTTTGGAAGGCATTGTCGTGTATGCGGGCATGGCACTGGCCGGGCTTTTCCTGCAGGGCTTCCAGAAGCGCTTTTCCACCAACGAGCTAATCCTGGTGGGCATGCTACTGGCTGGCATATACCTGCTGGCCAACATTCAGGCGCTGCGGCATTATCTCCATACCATGACCGAGGATCTGCGCTCCGGACGCATAGACTGGAGCTCGCTCGGCAAAAGCTTCGGCACCTTCGGGAATGATTATCTTTGCCTGCTCTGGCGCTCCATGACTGCAGGCTGCCAGGCGCCAGCTCCCCGGCCGGTGCTGCAGCTGGCCGCGGTGCTCGGCGAATGCGGCGCGGTCGCCTTGCTGACAGAACAGCTTCACCATCCCTGCGCCCAGCTGCGCCAGGAGATAGCCAAAGCCTTAAGCCAATGCCGAGAAAAGGGGGAACAGGCCACACAGGCTCTGATGACGCTCTGCGCCGATCCCGAGGCATCAGTAGTCTGCCAGGCGCTGGCAGGCATACGCACTCTGTTTGAGCAGCAGACGGCAGACCGCCAGTTTAGACTAAGCCAGCAAAAGGCAGCAGACAGGCAGCTGAAGCTTAGCCAGGAGCAGACCGAGCAGCTCAGCAAAATGCTGAACAGCCCCGATCCCCAGATCGCCGCCAGCGCCGCCATTCTAATGGGCGAAGCCGGGCAGCGGCACTTAGACGCCATGGCCCAAGCGAATGACCGCGAAACCGTACTGGCCGCCCTGAAGGCTACCGACAGCCAGCACCGTCAGCGCCTGCTGGGCCACGCCGACGACAGCGATCCAGACATTAAGCTTTGGGCTATTCACCGCCTAGCCGAAATTGGCGGTCCCATTC
>JAFSXO010000274.1 GCA_017444045.1 bacterium
TAGACAGTAAGGCCAGCAGTGCCTGGGCCGAGGGACTGATAAACGATGTGCATCTTGAAGGGGCTGGAGATAATCAGCAGCTCGTGGTTCAGGCCGAGCACGAGGTGTCTTATAAGACCTTCTCTCTGAAAAATCCCTCGCGTTTTGTTGTCGATATCAGCGGGGGAGTTCTCAATGTAGCCAGTCCCAGTATCGCTCACGCTAAGCTGGGCACTATACGCCTGGGGCAGTTTACGCTGGGACCGGCGGTCACCCGCATCGTTATTCCTCTAGCTTCCGGATATCAGATTTTGCCGCCTGGAGAGATCAGGGGCCGCGTTCTGCGTTTTGCCATTAAGCCTTCTTCCGGTGCTGGCGTTTCCGGCTCTGGGTCTTCCGGGTCTCCAAGAACCCCAGCTAAGCCTGCTGTAGCTTATTCGTTTAGGACTCAGCAGCTAACCCGCAGCTCTGCCGATGAGCGTAAGGGCGTGTGCGTTGTGCATCTCGAGTTCAGCGGGCCGGTGCAGTATGAGTGGTCGCGCTTGATAGCTCCCGATTACCGCTTTTTTGTGGATCTTCCCAATGTTATTCTGCCGGACAGCAAAAAGGAGCTGAAGGTTCGCCACCGCCATTTAAGCGGAGTGCGCATTTCGCAGAACAGCGGGCGTCCCAATCCCAAGGCCCGCGTGGTGCTGGACATGAGCCGGCCCTTGGAGGTTAAGGTCAGCCCCGGATCCAATGGGAAATCGTTGGATATCGAGATCGGCTCCAACACCGTTGAGGCCAATACCTCGATTATCAGCGGAAACGGAATTACCGGAAGCGGCTCTGCCCAGCCAGCGTCTGGAAGCGGGGACGAGCCGGTTAGCGTTTATCGGCCCAAGCCTGGAAGCGGAGTACGCACGATCTGTATCGATCCTGGCCATGGTGGCAACGACAGCGGCGCGTATAACCGCTCTTTAGATGTGGCCGAGGAAGACGTTACCCTGGATGTGGGCTTGAGGCTGCGCGATTTGCTGCGCAGCAGCGGCTGGAATGTAGTGATGACACGCGAGACCGACCGCGATGTGTCTTATGCTGGCTCTACCGACAGTGAAGAGCTTTGGGCTAGGGCTAAAGTCGCCAACGACTGCGGCGCCGATGTCTTTGTGAGCATTCACTGTAACTCGGCTGCCAACTCCGCTGCCGAGGGCACTTCCATCCACGCCTATAAGCAGGGCGACATCGTGCTGGGCGAGGAAATGATAGCCCCGCTGATCAGAGCCACAGGCCGGCGTAACCGCGGAGTTCACCAGGATCGGTTTTATGTACTGGCGCATACCCAAATGCCTGCGGTTTTAGTCGAAACGGCCTTTGTCTCTCATTCTGAAGAGGGCCGCCTGCTAGGCGATCCCGTTTTTCGCCAGCGCATAGCTGAAGGATTGGCCGAAGGCCTAAACAATTACGCTTATAAATATTTGAAGGATCGGGGCACCGCTAAACCGTCCACGCTGTCTACCCCAGCTCCTAAGCGCAGCTATATAACCGTTCGCCCCGCTGCAGTTCCGACGTCAAAGTCCGATCGGGATAGCGACGCTGTTCTTCCGCAAAGCGTCTTAAAGTAGGCCGACGTTATGCTTGAGCCAGCTTCCGCAAGCTTAGATTGGTTAGCCGTATTTCATGCCTGTGTGCTGGGTGTAATTCAGGGCTTTACCGAGTTTCTGCCGATATCATCGTCAGGCCATTTGGTTCTGATCAGCGAGCTGTTCGGCTGGCCTTACTATGGGAAATCATTTGATCTGCTCCTGCATGGCGGAAGCCTGCTCGCAGTGCTTTATTATTTCCGGTGCGATATACCCAGCTGCGCTAGGGGAGCCTGGAGCTTTGTGCGCTCTGGCTGTAAAGTCTGGCCGGAGAATGCCGATGAGCGTTTAGGAGCGGCTGTGCTCGTAGCCATGGTTCCCACTTCGCTTAGCGGTTTTTTGCTGGATCCTTGGGTGGAGCCGTTTTTGCAGAGCCGGGTGCTGCTGGCGGTTATGCTCGGCGTATTTGGGATCCTGCTGGGCTGGTCGGATCGCCGGGCGGAGCGAAATGCAGCTGGCGAATGTGCGGCCCGCGGTATGAGAATAGAGCAGACCGATTGGAAAACCGGTCTGCGGCTGGGCCTGGCTCAGGCTCTGGCGTTTATTCCCGGGGTATCGCGCTCGGGCATTTGCCTTACGGCGGCGCGCTGGCTGGGCTTTGATCGCGGACAGGCGGTCAGGCTTTCCATGCTGATGTCGGTACCGGTTATCGCTGGGGCGCTGTCGGTAAAGGCCGCTACAGGGGCGATATCCGCTATCGATCTACCCTGGCAGGCGGTATGGCTGGCTTTGCTGGCAGCTTTTGGCTGCAGCCTGCTGGCTTTGCGGATGCTTACGCGTTTAGAGCGGATTTTGCAGTGGTCGGCATGGTATCGCGTGGCTCTGGCCTTGTCCATTTTGTTGTGTCTCTAACTCGATTTTAGCCGGAGGTAGGCGGTGTTACAGTATTTAGAGCTTTTGCGTAAGGTTAGGAATAACGGAGTGCTGCGCCAGGATCGCACCGGTACGGGGACTTTAAGCTGTTTTGGCCATCAGATGCGCTTTGATTTGTCCCAGGGCTTTCCGGCGGTTACCACCAAACGGCTTTACATCAAATCGGTCATATATGAGCTGCTTTGGTTCTTGCGCGGCGAGACGAATATCGGCTATCTGCACGATCATAACGTGCATATTTGGGATGCTTGGGCCGATGAGCAGGGCAATTTGGGACCGATATACGGAGCCCAGTGGCGTTCCTGGCCGGGCAGGCGGGGAGAGACGATCGATCAGATCGCCGAGGTAATTGACGCCATAAAAAAAACGCCCTGGTCAAGACGTCTGATCGTCAGCGCCTGGAATGTCGCCGATTTACCCGAAATGGCACTTTGCCCTTGCCATACTCTTTTCCAGTTCTATGTGGCCGATGGCAGGCTGTCCTGCCAGCTTTATCAGCGCAGCGGCGATCTGTTTTTGGGAGTGCCGTTTAATATCGCGTCCTATGCGCTTTTGACGATGATGATCGCTAAGGTAACCGGTTTGCAGCCGGGAGAATTTGTGCACACCTTGGGCGATGCGCATATTTACGTAAACCATCGCGAGGCGGTAGACGAACAGCTCAGCCGCCAGCCCTATCCGCTTCCGCAGATGAAAATCAAGCCTGACGTTAAAAGTATCGATGATTTCGTTTTTGAGGACTTTGAGCTCTGCGGCTATCAGCACCATCCCGCTATCTCGGCGCCAATTGCCGTTTAGGCTAGGGCATTATGATAATTTCATCTGTCTGCGCTATGGCCAAGGGGCGGGTAATCGGCAGGCAGGGGACTATCCCCTGGCGTTTGCCCAGTGACTTGGCGCATTTTAAAAGGCTTACTATGGGGCATCCCATCATTATGGGGCGAAAGACCTTTGCGTCTTTGGGACGTGCTTTGCCGGGGCGCACTAATATCGTGCTTTCGCGGCAGAGCGGTTTTGCCGTATGCGGCGGGATCGTTTGCCCTTCCTTAGACCGGGCGCTAGAGTTGGTCGCCGATGCTGACGAGTGCTTTATTATAGGGGGGGCACAGCTGTATGCCGATGCCCTGCCCATAATTCAGAGGCAGTATCTCTCGCTATTGCAGACCGAGTTCGAGGGCGATGCCTTTTATCCGGAGATCGATCCCGAGCATTGGCTGCTGAAGAATTATCGGAGCTTTCCCGATGACGTTTATCCTTGGGCTTACATAGAGCTGGAGCGCCGCGAGGATGCATGAGTGCACTGCCGCTTAGGGGGCAATAGCCAACGGAATTGTTGGGAAATAATAAGAGATTAGCCTTTTATATTATTTCGATTTGGTGTATAATACGTTGCCGTATATTCTCGGTATAGTCTTTATAGTCGTCATGACGAAGCAGCGAGAATATATTAAGGCTATGCTTGACAGCTTGCTTTCGCCTTGGCTGGTGGCCTTTGGCCCTAGATGGTTGCGGGAGCGAGCCTTTTAAGTGTAATGATGGCTGGCTTCGTGCAAGACGGAGCTAAGCATGGCTGAGGTCTGATGTGGAGATTAGCGTCAGTGACATATTAGAAGCGCGGGGCGGCTTGCGCATTAAACAGGATGTGGCGTTAAAGCTGGATGAGCTGAAGCTGCTAACACCTGTAAGTGTAGATCTTAAGCTTCTCGGCAATAAAACCGGCGGTATTACTGTGACCGGTGCTTTGCAGGTGCAGGCCGAGATGAGCTGCTCGCGCTGTGCCAAATTATATGCCCAGACGATTGCCGTTGATATAGATGAGCTGTTTCTCCCTAAAGATAGTCAGGAGCTGGCCGAATTAATCGGGCAAAAAGAGAGCGCGGCTGACAAGCTTTGCGTTTTCGCTTACGAGGATCGGCTGGAGCTAGATGAAGTTTTGCGCCAGAACATATTGGCATCGCTGCCGTTCTTTCCCCTGTGCAAAGAGGACTGCCGTGGCGTATGCTCGGGGTGCGGAGCTGATCTAAATCTGGAAGCCTGTACTTGCTCGCACGAGAAGGAAATAGACCCTCGCTGGGAAGTACTGAAAAAGTTTATGAAAGATGATGCTTCGGAGAAATAGCCGATAGACTGCCGCTGATCCGAGATCGAACCAGCGGCAGTTGGTGAAGCACTCTTATTTTTGAGAGCAGCGTCTGCCTTGGGCGCAGGCGCTGAACATACGAAAACAGCGGTAGCTTGGCGAGAAGAGGAACCTGAACGCAGGCGGTAAGCTCGGCAAGTCTGCTGGAGCAGATAAAATTATATACTTTCTTATTTTCAGCTAAGCTGTTGATAAGTGTCTTTAACGACAGGTAAATATCGGAGGAATACTATGGCAAACCCGAAATATAAAACCCCGCGTTCCAAAACGCGCAAACGCCGCTCTCACCTGCATTTGGAGCTTCCGAATGTAGTGAAATGCAGCAAATGCGGCGCTCCCAAGCA
>JAFSXO010000275.1 GCA_017444045.1 bacterium
TGCTGAAGATAACCTTAAAGTAGCCATGCGCGATCCCTCTTCGTGGTCTTGGGGAACCAGATTTTTCGCGGCTGTGGCGCGCATATGCTATCGTGCGCCTAAAACCATCATAGTATTGTGCACTATAGCCGCTCTGGTCTGCGGGGTATATGCTTACCGCGATCTGGCCTTTGACAGCAACCGATCCAACCTCATTAAGCGCAGCCCCGAGCTGCAGGCCAAGCAGGATCGCTTCATCGCTGAGTTCCCCGACAGCGAGGATATCGTGGTCATTGTCGAAGGTGGCACAGATCGCGAAAATCGCAGATATGTCAACGATTTATCCCAAAGGCTGCGGGCGGAGCCGCAGGTATTTTCTTATGTCTTTGAAAAGGCCGATGTTGGTTTTCTGCGCAATTACGCTCTGCATTATCTGGAGTTAGATGATCTTAAAAAGCTGGCCGGCGGCCTGGAAAAGCACCAGGAAATGCTGCGAGCGGTGTCAAGATGCGACAGCATTTTAGATTTCCCGTCTATGCTCCCAAGCCATAGTATTGGCAGTATTGGCGATTCCGAGCTGAAGCTTATCCTGCCGGCTATTAATTCCTTAACCAGCCAGTTTCAGACCTGTATTAGTAAGCGCGGGCGTTCCTTTGTGTATGAATCTCCTTTGCTCGCTCAGTTTGCCGACAATAACCAGGATTTGCTGGAGCATATGTCAGAGATGGTGTGGCGGGACGATTTTTCGGTGTACTCTACGCTGGCTGATGAAAGGATGTATGTCGTGCTGCTGCGCCCAACATATACGGCTGGGTTGGAGCATCCCGTCTGCATTGAGCGCGCTATAAAACGGGTTAAGGAAATAATGCACAGCATGGCGCGCGAGCATAATACCGTAATGCCTCGGCTTACTGGCGAGCTAGTGCTCGATTACGATGAAGGCCAGTCTTCGTCTGAGGATTCCACTCTGTCTGCCATAATCTCGGTCATCCTGGTGTCCTGCATTTTTGTGTGGGCCTTTAGAGAGCTTTACAGGCCGCTTATGGCTGTTTACTCTCTGGCCGTTGGGGTGGGATGGACCATGGCCTTCGCCACCCTGACTGTCGGGCATCTGAATCTGCTTACGGTAACCTGCACGACTATTCTGATCGGCCTGGGCATTGACTATGGGATTCATTTTATTTACCGCTATGAGGAGGAGCGCACCGAGGGACTGGATCCTTTGCCGGCGATGATAGAGACTCTGGCACGGGCTGGACAGGAGAATTTTGCCGGGGCCTTCAGTACGGCTCTGGCCTTTTGGGTATTAAATTTTACCGATTTTACCGGGATTGCTGAATTGGGCACGATCGCCGGCGGGGGCATACTGCTGTGCTATGCGGCTAATATTCTGGTGCTGCCGGCATTTCTGCTGTGGTACGAGGGTTGGGGCAGTTCGGGGGCTGGCCAGGGGCTTTCGGGCTTTGTCTGGCTCAGCCGCCTGGAGCAGCAGTGGCTGGCCTGTCCCAGGATTATGCTGGCACTGTTTTTGGTCTTTACTGTATGGTGCTCTATAAATGCCTTCAAGGTTCGCTATGACTACAATCTGCTCAATCTGCAGTCCCAGAGTCTGGAATCGGTCAAGGCTGAGCTGTATCTAATGGAGAGCAGCGACCATTCACTGCTGTACGGTATATCTCTTGTCAGCAGTCCCGTCGAGGCTAAGCGGCTTATTGAGGCCTATGGAAAGCTGCCCAGCGTAGCCAGCACTGAATGCGCCGCGCTGATGATTCCCGAGGATTATGCTCATAAGCGTCCCTATCTGGAGCGCTGTGCCGCGGTTGCTAAGGGCTTGCCGACTATGCCGGAATGGCAGCCTGAAACTGGCAGTATGATTAAGCGTCTGCTGGCCTTAGGGCGCACGATGCGCGGCTCAGAAGCCAATATCGAGGCCAGCATGAACAGAATTATGCATTCCTCTGATCCCGAAATCGCCCGACAGGGCCGCGAGCTTCAGCGGCGCGTCAGCGAGCTTACCCAAACTCTGTCGCACATGATGCCCGGTCCTATCGGAGACAGCTTAAATGCCTTTGACCGCGGCTTTTTTACCGATCTGCGCGATATGGTAGCTTTTTTAAAAATGCAGAAGGCCGCGCCGGAGCTGACCTTCAGCGATATGCCTCTAGCCCTGCGGGAGCGGGAACTAGGCCGCGGCGGTTTGGTGCAGCTGCGGGTGTTTCCCAAGGATAACGTCTGGGAGCGCCCAGCCCAGGAGCGTTTTGTGCGCGAGGTGGAAAGCGTCGACCCGCTGGCTGTCGGAATGCCTATTATGATGTACTACGATTCTCAGGTCCTGCGGGAAGCCAACGAGCAGGCTGGTGTATACGCCTTGGCTGCCATCTGGGTACTGCTGTTTGCCTACTTCCGCAATGCCAAGCTGGCTCTGCTGGCGCTGATGCCCAAGGTAATCGGAGTACTGTGGATGGTGGGCATTATGGGGGCCTGCGGCGTTGACTTTAACAGCGCTAACTTCCTGGCCCTGCCCATGATTTTAGGCATTGGCCTGGTTTTTGGCATTCACGTAGTGCACCGGGTGCTGGAGGAGAATGAAGCCGGTATATTTGCTCATTCAACGGGGCCTGCCATAGCCTTGGCGGCGTTGACTACCATGGCCGGCTTTGGTACGCTAATGCTGGCCAGCTATCGTGGCATTGCCGATCTGGGCTTTGTGATGACCGTCGGCGTGGGCATGAACCTGCTTTCTTCCGCGGTGCTGCTGCCCGTTGTCATAAAGCTTATGCGCAGATGATATTCAGGATGGCATTAGAGCGGAGGACAGTATGAGCGATTTGATGGGTGAGGATTATTTAGCCAGCTTCGCCGAGGAATTGGCCGAGGATCTGGAGGCCGAAAGCGCTGAGATATCGCCGTACGCCGGCGCGGATGATTCAGAGCCTGCCTCTGAGCCGTCAGAGTCAGAGATGCCGATTGCTGCGGCTAACAGCGCTCTGGAAGCTATTCTGCAGGGCCTGAATGAGCAGCAGCGGGAGGCCATAGTCACGACCGAAGGACCGGTATTGATCCTTGCTGGGGCCGGCAGCGGCAAAACTACGGTGCTTACGCGGCGCATAGCCTGGATTCTGCAGTCGGGACTGGCCAAAAGCTACCAGATTTTAGGGGTAACCTTCACCAATAAGGCCGCCCGCGAGATGAGCGAGCGCCTGCGGCGCATGTGCAATATCGCCAGCTTTGCCAATGTGGGTACCTTCCATTCTGTCTGCTCACGCTGGCTGCGGATTGAAGCCGAGCATTTGGGTATTCCGTCTGACTTTACTATTTACGACGGCTCGGCTCAGAAGGTTGTGATGACGAATGTTCTCAAGGACCTCAATCTGGACGTCAAAAAGTACTCGCCAAAGCAGGCGCTGGCGATGGTCAGCCACTATAAAAACGACGGCCGCAAGCCGGTGGGACTTTCGCGCTCAGCCGATCGCCTGGAACGCTGTATGGCTGACATATACGAGCTGTACAATAAAAAGTTGCGCGAAAATAAGGCGTTGGATTTTGACGATATTCTCGTGTATACGGTGCAGCTTTTTCGCGAATGCCCAGATGTGCTGGCCGCGTATAACGAAAAGATTAGGTATATTCTCGTAGATGAATACCAGGATGTTAATGCGGTGCAGTACGAGCTTCTGCGCCTTCTGGCGGGAAGCAAGCGCAATATCTGCGCCGTCGGCGACGACGATCAGAGCATTTATAAATTCCGCGGCGCCGATCTGTCCATTATTTTGCGCTTTGCCGAGGATTTCTCTGAGGGTAAAGTCATTAAGCTAGAGCAGAATTACCGCTCTACTCAGGCTATTTTAGATTTGGCCAACGATGTGATCAGCCTAAACCGGGGGCGCACCGGCAAAAAGCTGTGGAGCGAACATAGCGGGCAGAAGCCGGTGGTTTTCGGAGCGCGCACAGCCTACGAAGAGGCAGAGCTTGTGGCGGCGCAGATTAAGCGGCTTATGCAATCCAATAGCTACAGATTCGGGGATTTTGCGGTTCTGTATCGCGCCAACGCCATGTCACGCGTATTTGAGGAAATATTTTTGCGCCAGAATCTGCGGCATAGAGTTGTGGGCGGACAGCGCTTCTATGAGCGCGCCGAGGTTAAGGATTTGCTAGCATATTACAGCATTTTTATCAACCGCAGCGATTCGGTTAGCTTAAGGCGCATTCTGGCCAATACGTCGGGAATTGGGGCCACGACCATGCAGAAGATGACAGAATGGAGCGTAGAAAACGGCGCGAGCCTGTTTGATGCGCTGCAGCATGGCGATACCCTGGGGCTGCGCAAGAATATAGCTGAAGCGCTGCGCGGCCTGCATGGTTGGATCGCGTCGATGGCGGAAAAAGCGAAACAGCGGGTGACGCTTACCAAGCTGCTTAGCGATATTATCGAATATGCTAATTATCGCGAGACTCTGCGCAAGAAGTGCGACAGCGAGGCTGATTATACCAGCCGCTGCGAGAACGTCGATGAGCTAATAAATACGGTTGCCAGCTTTGACAGCGCTTACAAGGGCCGCGAAATGCCTCTGGCGGCTTTTATGGCTGAGGTCTCCCTGTATACAGATCAGGATGACTACGAATCGGATCCCGATCGCATCTCGCTGATGACTGTGCATACGTCTAAGGGCCTGGAATTCCCCGTAGTCTTTTTGGTGGGCCTGGAAGAAAACACCCTGCCGAGCTATCTGTCCCTGGAGACTGGCTCCAACGATGATATTGAGGAAGAGCGTCGCCTTTGCTATGTCGGTATGACTCGGGCTAAAAGGCATCTGTATCTGTCTTTTTCGTGCAGGCGCGACAAGCAGGGAGTTCCCTTTGATTTTGATGTGTCCCGTTTTTTGCGTGACGCTAATCCGCAGTGCTACGACTGCTTCAATTCGGTCGCTCGGCAGCGTCTGAGCTATGATCGCCAGGCAAGCGGCAATAGTGTATATACAGATGGCGCTTTCGGCAGCGTGTACGGCTATGGCTCTGGCAGCGGTGCTTCTTATCGGCAGGGCGGCCGGGGAGGCTCTGGCTCTGGCCAGCGCGGAAGTGCGCCCAGAAAGAGAAAACGCCAGGAGCGCAAAAGCGTATACGGCACGCTTAAAGGTCTCGAGGAAGCGGTTACCATGCGCTCCGCCGAGGATGGGCAGTGGGTGTCGACCTGGGGAAGCAGGCTTGGCTCCGTGTCTGGCATCAGCGCTCCTGAGGATATTTCTAGCAGTCTGCGGCGTACAATGGAGCCGCGCCAGGTGCGGGCGGCCAAGCGCGATAAGGATGGCGCGGCTTCTCTGCCTGTAAACAGTTTACAGGCAGAGGTAAAAGAAAAATTTCCCGTGGGCGCTGCTGTCAGCCACAGCCTTTACGGGATGGGTACCGTAGCCGCGGTAGAGCACACCTTTGTTAGGGTGCGCTTTGCTACGGGCTCGGAAAGGCTGCTGACCGCCAGCTCGCTGACGGTGGAGCGGCTGGCGGAGCCGGAAGCCGAAGCGCCGGTGCCAGAGGAGCAGGAACCTCAGGAAAAGCGCCCCGCGCGGGTGGGAGACTGGATTAACGTTCCCATTTTTGGGCGCGGGGTTATCCAGAATGTGCAGGGCGACAAGTTTGTGGTCGCCTTCGGCGGAGTTAAGCGGCTTATGGAAAAACAGGTGGTGCAGAAGCTATGGCAGAAGTCGTAGCTGGTTAGTGGACGTCTTCGATAAGCACAGCGCGGCAGGGGGAGCCCTCGCAGCCGCCTAGGTTTAATGGCATGGCGCTGAGCATATAATAGCCATCGCTCACGTGGTCTAAGCTTAGGCCTTCCAGCAGCGCGATCCCGGAACTGAGCAGAATTCTGTGAACTTCTGCTGGCGTCTCTTCCGGGCCGAAGGAGAGCAGATCGGTGCCGATCAGCTTCAGCTTGGCCTGGGCGAAAACGCGGGCGGAGCTGGGGGTTACCAGCGCGGAGCCGCGCAGCAGCAAACGCTCTCCGGCGCCGGCCTGAGCTGCGGCGGCTATAATGCGCTCGGCTTGGGCAGCGCTGATCTCCTCTGTGCTGACGGTTGCGACATATGCAGGCCCCACGAAGATGCTTGGCTCTAGCTGATCGATGGTCTTGCCCTCGGGCAGAAAATGGCGGGGGGCATCGATATGGGTACCGTTATGGGCGCACATCGAAAATGCGCTGAGATTATATGTACTGCCCTCTGCCATGCTCTCTAGGGCAGTTCTTTTGGGGCTGGGATCGCCAGGGTATACTCTGCTGGCGAATATTTCCTGCGATATGTCAATGACCTTCATAGCTGAGCCTTTCTGCCAGCGCTAGCGCTCAGGGAATCTATGGTACAGCGACATGGGCTGGCCGTTGCGCGAGAGGTCGATGTCGATCTGTGGGGCGTCGCGCATGGTCAGAACCGCATTGTAAATATCTTCGATGCCCAGAACGGTTTTGCTGTTAATGCGCAGCACCACGTCGCCGTCCTGCATGCCCAGCTTGGCTAGCGCGTTGTCGGGATTGCGGAATTTCACCTGAATGCCGCGCCCGTTCTCTACCTCGGTGCCGCGTATATCGGCCAGAAGTGCGGCGCCCTTTCTGGTGAATTCATCCAGCTCTTCTCTGGTAAGCTCGTTGGCAGGGGCAGAAACATTGGTTCCTCCCTCAAAATCGGCCTCGGTGATATTGTAGACGGCCTCGCTGTCGCCGAGGCCTGAGCTGGCCGCCGGACCGCTTTCTGGTATTTTTACGGGCTGAGGGGGCAGGGGTACATCGTTTGGAGCCGGCAAAACCGGGGGATAGCTGCCAACGCTGAGCGAGGGCGCTGCTGATGCTTCAGAATCCTTGGGAATGCTGATCTTCACCTGGCTCAGCTGGCCGTGGCGGTTAAGCGTTACGCGGTCGGCTTTGATATCGTCGATCTGATAGTCTCCTACCTTCTCTCCCTGTCCTACGGTGTAGGTCTGGCCATCGTATTCCAAAACGGCTATGCCAGCATCGGCGCCGAGCATGACGCCCTGAAGGGTTACTTCGCTGTTCTCGCCGATACCGTCTGAAGCTGAATGGCCCTCGCTGCCGGCTCTATACGCGGAGGCATCGCTCGATCCGCCCCAGTCTTCGGACTGGGGAGTGGAGGCTTCAGAAGCTGCTGGCGCGTCTGCTGCCTGGGCTGCTGTCTCTGCCGCTGCCGGCTCGGCGAGAGCGGCGCTGGCAGATGGCGAGGGCTGGGGAGAGGGTGAAGCGGCTGCGCTTTCGTCTTGCTTTTCCGCAGACCGCCAGAAGGTATGCTGACGCGTGCTGACTGGGGGGGCCATGTCGGCATGGGACGCCAGGTCTTTGGGAGATTCGGCGCGGTGGTAGTCGACAAGCTGACTCAGCACATCAGCTCCTAGCAGACAGCAGGATATGAATATAGCCAGAAATATGGCCGCCAGCCATGAGGGCTGATCTTTCAGAAACTTTGGCATAAGGTTTACAATGACACTAAATTAAATTTTATCATTTTAACGGATGCTCGGCAAGACCTGTGAAGTTTGCAAGATCGGTATCTTAGCCTCAGCTAGCCTAATTTTTTGAAGCTTCCCAATGCCATTTAGTTAAGGATTCGTGGCATTGGTTATGCTCATTCATGTCCATTGGCGTTGCTTTGTACGTTAGCGTACAGGTTAGCACATGACATGCGTTAAACCTTGATTTTCCCAACAGCTTTGGCCACCCCCTCTGTCGCTGGCGCGACTTCTCCCCCTGCCATTCTTTAGGGGGAGTTAGAATGGTGGGCTAGCTGACGCTAAGTTACCGACATTGTGCTTTAAGCTAGTTCATGAAAAAGGTTCAAGAGTGCTTGGTGCGGATATCGGCCCAATAAGAAGGATGCGTAATGGTGGCGGGGAAAGTTACAGTTTATGCATTTGAAAAAGATTTGTTTGCTGTCTGTTTTTGTCTGCTCTATGTTGCCCCTGCCCAGTATGGCGGAGCCGCTCAGTCCGGCAGCCTCCCTTGGGGCTCCCTTTTTGCTGAGCTACTCCAGTCCCGATGGTCAGGCTGTAAAGGCTAAAAAGGACAAAATAAACCTTGGCGTCGCGCCGGATCAGATAGCCGGCAATGTCGCAGACATTCGCTTGGCCTCGCAGTGGATTGCGTCTGCCTACCAAATACCGGCCCGAGTGCCTGAGGAGATGCTGCTGGCCGGCCATAGCTATGGCGATACCCTGGTAGCGCTGAGCCTCATGGATTATGGGGCTTCGCTTAATGATGTCCTGGAAAAGCGCGCCTCTATGCGCTGGCCTAACGTGGCCGATGCCGTCGGGATTGGTGTGGATGAATTGCCTAGCGTGATTCAGGCGATAATGGTTAAAAAATACGGGGAGCAGCAACCCGAGACTCTGCGATTTTACCCCGATGTGCGTTCGGGGCTTAGCGAGCGCCTGAGCCTTCCCAGCGCGGCGCCGACTATTCCGGACTCCGTGGCTGTGGTGCAGTTTAGGCTGAATAAGCACGAGGTAGAGGATGTGCGCCGGGTTCTGGCCCATCCCAATGACGCAACCCCGGAAATGCTGCTTAAATCGGCAGGGCGTTCCTTGGTCGTAGCCGATTGGCTCATTGCGGCAGTGCTGTCTAAATACAATCCCAACCCCCTGGAAACCATGCTGATGATGCGTACTGGCGAGGTCGTCGAATGGGGCGATATTGCCAGCACCTTCAGCATAGATCCGCGCATTTTTGTTTCCGGCCCGCTGGCTCCTGTGTACGCAGTGCTGACGGGAACCTACCATAACACGGTCGTTCCTTCCCTTAAGCGTCCTTATTATCCCAATAGCGCGAGCGATATTTACAGTCTCAGCAAGCTGAGCGGTGAGCAGCGCGATGCCCTGCGCTGGCTGATGAGTCTGTATTACAAAGAGAATACCGCCGAGCGCGATCTGATCGTCAGCAAGGGCTATAGCCTGCGCGACGAAGCGATGTGCTTAGCCATCTCCCGCCTGGCCATGACCGATGTCGCTACGGTGCTGCAGGCGCATGAAGCCGGTGCCTCTTGGGCTTCGCTGGCGGGGTCGTACTCGCTCGATCTTACCGGAGAGGAAGTGTTTAAGGCTGTATGCGGCCTGAAATGAGCGGGGCGCGGCGGGGCTTTTCTTTGGTAGAGGTTCTGGTCGCCATGGCCATGGGCTCGTTGGTTTTGGGCGTAGTGCTTTCCGATGTCAGCAGTCATGTCGTGCGTCTGGCGCGGGTGGAGCCTACATACCGGGCGCTGATGGCAGCCGACGCGGTTTTGGAAAGGGCGATGGCTAAGCATTCTGTAAGCTCCGAAAGCGGCGAAGAGAATGGCTTACCATACGCTATAGAGGCGCAGTCGGTGGCCGCAGACACTCGCGTAATGGAGCTGAAGGCCACAGTTACCGCTGCTAATGGGCGCCCTGTAAGGCTGTCGGTATATCGTTTGCGCAGCACCATGTCAAATGCTGGCTCCGATTAGTTTTTGGCTTTTGGGCAGGTGTTTATGTCTGGCTTTCTGACCTTGTTTACAGCCTCGCCTGGCTGGCGCCGAGGCTTCAGGCGGTCTGGGCGAGCCTTTACCCTGATGGAGATGATGCTGGCGCTGGGTCTGGCTGTGCTGACCATCTCTATGCTTTCGTATACTACGATGCGCATCAGTGCTACCGTGCGCATGTCGGAGAGCCGCTTGGCGCGCAAATCAAAGCTTATTGCCACGGCTGAGCAAATTCGCTGGCAGCTGCGCTGTCTGTATACGGTAAACTATACCGACA
>JAFSXO010000276.1 GCA_017444045.1 bacterium
AGGGAAGCGCGTTTCTTCCAGGGTGCGTATAGGAAATCTGCTGATCGGTGGAGGGTCTCCTGTAGCGGTGCAGAGTATGACAAATACGACGACTGCCGATGTTGCAGAGACATCCGCTCAGGTGATTGAGCTAGCCCAGGCCGGTTCAGAGCTGGTCAGGTTTACGGTTCGCGACGAGCAGGATGCGCAGGCTGTGCCGTATATCGCAGAGCGGGTGCGCGCTGCTGGTATAAATGTCCCGTTGGTGGGCGATTTTCACTATAACGGCCACCTGCTGCTCAGCAAGTATCCCGACTGTGCTAAGGCCCTCGACAAGTATCGTATTAATCCCGGCAATATGGGAACAGGCGCTCATCACGATGCCAATTTCCGCACAATGATCGAGATCGCCTTAAAGAATGATAAGGCCGTGCGCATCGGAGCTAATGGCGGTTCCATCGATCAGGAATTGCTGGCCCGACTGATCGATGCTGACAGGAATGCCCCAGCCCCGCTAGGCTCTCATAAAGTATTCTTAAACGCGCTGGCCGAAAGCGTTTTGAATTCCGCCGCTCTCGCTGCTGAGGATGGGCTTCAGCCCGAACGCATAGTGCTGTCTGCAAAAATTAGCAGTGTCCCCGATGCTATCGAGGTATATCGGCAGCTGGCCAGCCGTTCCTCCTGTGCTTTGCATGTCGGGCTCACCGAAGCAGGAGGCGGGGATCAGGGTATCATAAGTTCGGCAATCGCCTTGGGCGTTTTGCTGTCTGAAGGCATAGGCGATACTATTCGCGTGTCTGTCACGCCTCGCCCTGGTGAATCTAGAGTGCGTGAGGTGCAAATCGCCTGCGAGGTTCTGCAGGCACTGCATTTGCGCAGCTTCTTCCCGCAGGTGGTTTCCTGTCCCGGATGCGGAAGAACTAATCGGGAGCTTCATCAGAAGCTAGCCGCAGAAACGAGCGCTTATCTTTGCCGCATGATGCCTGTATGGCGATCGAAGGGCTATAAAGGCTGCGAGAGCTTTAAGGTCGCGGTTATGGGCTGTGTAGTCAACGGGCCCGGCGAAGCCCGCGATGCGCACATGGGTATATCTCTTCCCGGAAAGGGAGAAACTCCTATGGCCCCAGTCTTTGCCGATGGCTGCAAATGGAAAACGTTGCGCGGTGAAGATTTGGGCAGACAGTTTGAAGATTGCATTGACGAATATGTAGCTGCGCATTTCGCGGCTGATCAGATGGGAGGACAATAACTGTGGCCCAATTGGGATTTGTTATTACCGGTTCACCTCACAGTAGTACGGGAGCGCGTTCTTTTTATCTTTTGGCTTCGTCGGCTCTGGATAAGGGACATTCTGTCAAAGCCTTTTTTTGTGAGGATGGTGTCTATCAGTGTTTGGCAGACCAGCGTCCTGGCTTAGGCTGTGAGTACAGCTCAGCTGATTATTTGCGGGCTTTGCAGGAGCGCGGTGCGGAGATTGTCGTCAGCTCATCGTGTATGGCAATGCGCGGGGTTCGCCCTGACAAGCTGTGCGGCATTAAGTATGGCACTTTTGATGCTATGCGGCGTATGCTGGAACAGGTAGATAAGGTGGTGTGTCTGTGAGCGAGCTATTGAGTGGAAGCAAAAAGGTTGTTGTTTCGGTAAGCGCTGTGAACAAAGACAGCATTGTTGAGGCTTTGCGCATCGCAGTGGGCATCGCTGCTGGTCAGAACCCGCTGGATATCGCCCTGCTGTTTAGCGGAGACGGAGTGGTCAACGGTCTTATCGATCGGTACAATGAAGAGTACGACAAGTATTATGTGGCGGCTCAGGCTCATAATGTCAGTATCTTTATTGATGAGTATTGTCTGAATCTGCGCTCGTTAGATGATGCTGAAAGTATAAGGCCGGGTTTTCAGATCGTTAAGCGCGAAGAAATACTCGCCATGCTTGGAAACGCCGATGTGCATGTGAGGTTATAGTATGGCTACATTGTTTAATAACCAGCGTTTGTATATAGTAAGCCGTGAATCAGTGGTAGAAGCGCGGCGCCTAATAGAGGTAGACAATGCTGCCGTAGTTTTGCTGGTTGGGCGCGGTCTGTTTTTGCCTACTCATAAGCTGTTCGCGAAAAAGAAGGTTTATGCAATCTTAGAGGAAGTCCAGGAGCAAGGTTTGGAGGGGCATTTAGCTCAGGGCATCGAATGCCTGCCGGCAGCCGATGTCGTGAATCTTATTTTGGACAGTACCGTGCTAAACTTCAGTTAGCTAACTGACCTTGGATTAGCGTTGATTGAGGAAATGCTGAGGATTCTGAGTGTTTCCTAAGTGAGGTTTGGGGATGGCTTCGCAGTTTAGGTGTTATGCAGACAGGTGTATAAACTGGCTTAAAGCCGTGTACCGCCGCATCGCTGGCTTTTTATCTAAGCCCAGAACTGCGCCAGAGGAGTCCCCTTCGCCTGATGCTCCGGCACCTGCTGCTGAAACAAGCTCAGCGCTGAGCACAAGTTCAGCGCCGAGCACAAGCACGCCGCCTGTGGATTTGTCCAAACCATTAGTAGCCCCTGAGGTTCCGCTGCGCGATGAGCTGCCAAATTTTGTTCAGGCGCGCTTGGACGATCTGCTTCTTGAAGGCTGCTGGAGCCTTTTGTTGGTTCCCGAAGAGGAGATAACCCGCTGGTTTGTTATTTTTCCCGATAAGCTAAAGGAGCTGGGGCGGACTCCCGTAGTCCAGCATGATGATTACATGCAGCGCTTTGCCGAGCTTACCGGCGGCGCAGTCTCCTTAGAGGATGGCCAGCGCTTTAGAATTGAGAATTTTCGCTCCTTTAACGAATTTGGCGATCGATACGCTTTGCAGTTTTTTAAAGAAGGGGCATTCTCATGTGATGAAGCGATACTGCGCCGGCGCGATAATATTCGCCTCATCAATAGGCTGAAGCCTGCCGATACGGTAACGGTTAAGAATGAAGAGGACATAGCGCGGGTGATTCTGGCCAACGGTATCGGCAAGGATTATTTGGATCACCTGTGCAGCGATGGGCTGCTGGACAAGGATAAGCGGGCGGCTCTCGGCGATGACAGCAGCGAGGTGCTGGCGGTTATGCACAGCATTAATATTCCCCGCAAAATGGCGGCTATTGCGCTGGCCGATTGTCTTAAGGTGGAGTATCTGGAAGTGGGCGGCGTGTATTTTGACAAAGGCATAACCCACCTGTTTGGCAGGGAATGGAAGCGTCTGCGCCAGGTATTCCCTTATATTGTTGACGATGAGGGCAGACTTTTGGTGGCCATGGCCGACCCCAGCGACAAGGAAACTATTGCCGAGCTGGAAAGAATAAGCGGCCATAAGGCTATGGTATACTGTTCGGCGGCCAGAGACATTGAGAAGATGATTATAAAGGCACACAAAGATGATTAAACGGCCTACGATGTTCTATAGCTTGAATAAGTTTGTTATTCAGCCCGAAAAGGCCTCAAGTAAGGCCAGCAATGTATGGAATATTTTAACTCCTGGCGGTGTGAAGCTGGGTACGGCTGCCCACGTTCCCGACAGCATTTTTGTGCGCTGTCTGCGGGCGATAAAGTTTAAGGCCAATTATGGGGCCAAAATAGCCGTATGCGATGCCGACGGCAATCCTATTCTGAGCATTACTAAGGATTTTTCTTTCGGCCTTTTTACCGCGCGGGTTAAGGATGTCGACGGCCCGGTCGGCACAATTAAGGAAGAGGTACTGGGGCTAGAAGGACGGCGCTATGTTTTCCATGATATGCAGGGAGAGGAGCTGGGCTGCCTTGAGGGCGACTGGCGCTCGTATAGCCTGCAGATAAAGGAACCGCGCGTGGCAAGCATGGGCAAGCTCAGCCGCAAGGCCGAAGGGCTTAATCCCGTGATATTTGACGAGAAAAACAAGTATTACGTAGTCGATCTGTATATCAATCCTAAAAACGCGCGCTGGCGGCGCATGCTTTTGGGCTGCTGCGCGGCGATTGATATTCTGCTGCGCTAAGCTATCGAACCGAGCTGATAGCGGAGCTGCCCGTATAAATAAATCCGCGCCAGGCACGCTTGATGATAATCATAAGCAGTGCTGGCGCGGAGGCTATAGCAGCGCAAACGCTGGAAGCTAATTATTTTTCAGGTTCTTCTTCAATATCGCTCTTCTTGTAATTGGAAGTGTCGATTAACCCGAATACCGTAACCTTGCCGCGGCGCAGAGTCATTAAGAAGCGGTTCTGATTTTTTTTCTCCAGCGCTTTAATGGCATTCTTGAAGTCGTCAAAGGTTTTGATCTGCTTGTCCTCGACCTTTACGATTACATCGCCGGCAGACAGCTCAGCTTCCATAGCCGGTGAATCCTTTTCCACCTCGTAGACGACGGCTCCGTCGGTTTCCTCGAGGCGGAACTCCTGCTGAATGGCCTGGGTGATCTGTTTGGCGGTGAAGCCATAATCGGTGGACAGCTCCTGAGCCTGGATGGGCGGCTGTACGCCTATGGTAATCTTCTTGGTTAGGCTCTGCTTGCCCCGCTGAATTACGGCATCGGTTGTAGTTCCCGGCTCTAGGCCGCTGACTACCAGGATGAAGCGGTTGACGGTGTCGTCGTTGGCGGTGTCTATATCGGAGCCGTTGATGCGGGTGATGATGTCGCCGCTCTTTAAGCCGGCCTTGTCGGCAGGGCCGCCGGGAACGATATCGCTAACCAAAACGCCGCGCAGCTGGGGCATGCTGAGATATTCAGCGTGCTCCTCGCTGAACTTCTGCACATAAGCGCCGATATAGCCGCGCTGGATGCTGCCGGCCACCTGGTTGCGGTTGATGAGATCCTTGACTATGTTGACCGGAATGGTAAAGCCCAGACCGCGGCCAATGCCGACAGAGTTGATGCCTAGCACTTCGCCCTGCAGATTGATGAGCGGCCCGCCGGAGTTGCCGGGGTCGATGAGGGCGTCAGTCTGAATGAAGTCGTTGATGATGGGCACGCCCAGGTCGATGCCGGGAATAAACCGGCCCTTGCCGCTTACGATGCCGAACGATACGGTGCGGTCAAAGCCGTAGGGGTTGCCGATGGCCAAAACCCACTGGCCAACCTTGATGTTTTCCGAATCGGCCAAACGGGCGGGGTGCAGCTTCTGGCCCTTGTCAGGCTCAATTTTAAGCAGAGCTAAGTCGGTTTGCTGATCGCGGCGTATAACCTGAGCTTCATGCTTGGTTTTGTCGTCAAGGCTTACCGTAATGGACTGTGCGCGGTCGATTACGTGGAAGTTGGTGACGATTTTGCCGTCCTCGGAGATAATGAGACCGGAGCCCATGCCCTTGCGGCGCTTGCTGCCGCGCTTAGAAATTACCTCGATATGCACGACCGAGCTTTTAACTTCGTCGGATACGGTGACGATATGATCCTGCAGCTTTTCGAAGATCTCTATACCGCTGTCGGGCGTAGCTTCAGCTAAGGCAGTCTGAGTGGGAAGAACCGTCAAGGCGGTCGCCAGAAGGGCCGTAGCTGTTGATTTTAATAAGAAAGGTCTCATAGCGCTATATATACCTCATGGTTGAGCTGAAAAATAAAGATAGGCCTTTGCAGGCCCGTGTCTCTTGATTAGTAAGCAATAAACACGCAGCTGTGGCATTAGGCCATTCCTAAGCCTTTAAGAAAAAGCAGGGTTAAGACTCTTGTCTTTCCTGCCCGCTTAGCGTAATTCTATGCGCTATTCTCTGTTTATTCCTATTCCCTGCCCAATGGCTATAAGTTAAGGCTTGGGCACTGCGCGGGGCCGAACAGCCTGGCGGCGTTGGCGGTAGTAGCCTGGCATACCTCGGTAAGCTCGGCGTGGCGCAAGGCTGCTATGGCCTGTGCCGTGTAGCGCACATAGGCTGGGCGGTTGCGTTTGCCCCTGAAGGGAACTGGAGCCAAATAAGGGCCGTCAGTTTCTACCAGCAGCCTGCTGAGAGGGCAGCGTTCGGCAATGGTATGCACTGTTTTAAGCTTAGGGAAGGTCACCATGCCGGTGACTCCGATGTATAAGCCCAGCTCCAAGAACTGTTCGGCATAGCTCCATTCGCAGGTGCAGCAGTGCACTACGCCGCCATGGTGTATGCCTATATCGCGTATCGCTCTCAGGAATTCGTCCTCGGCCTCGCGGCAGTGCATAATAACCGGAAGTCCGCTGCGCTTGGCTAAATCTAAATGGGCGCGGAAATTGTCGATCTGGATAGGGCGCGGGGAAAGATCGTAATGAAAATCAAGACCTATCTCGCCAATGGCGGCAAGATGAGGGCATAAGGCCTGTAGCCTGTCGATTAGCTCTGGGGTATACTCTTTAGCGTCGTGCGGCTGCAGTCCCAAAGCCGGCAGCAGCTCTTGATGCTTTTTGGATATATCTAAAACGCGATCCCATGAGGCGGTATCGGTGGCGGGGACTACCATGCAGGCGATATTATCGCGTTTAGCTTCCTGAAGCAGATCGTCCAGGTCATCCCTGTACACTTCTTCGGCGAGGTGTATATGTGAATCTACGAGCACCAGGCTTCTGTCGCCGCAGTTTGGCATATTGATTTAATCACCCCGTTGTATGAGTAACGCCGTTAGCCTGCGATAGCTTAAAGTGGCTGCGTCATAAAATGCTGAAAAGAACAGCTTTTAGCGTTGCTTTTGGCTGCCTAGCCTTCATTGGCTTCGGGCATGGAGCGGAAGGCAGCTATAGCTTCGTCTAGGGTGGGATATATGGCCATAAGCTTATCAATGGCCGTAATGCGGAGCACGCGCAGAATATGGCGGGTATCGCAGACTAAGCAAATGCGTCCCTGATTTTCTGATACTGAACGCATAGCGCTTAGCACTGAAGACATGCCCGAAGAATCCATAAAGGTTACGCCAGTAAAATCCAGGATAAGATTAACCTGGCTTTGCTCAACAAGGGACGCTACGCGCTGACGCAAAGCGTTTTCGGTAGTGATGCCTAAA
>JAFSXO010000277.1 GCA_017444045.1 bacterium
GACGATTACGCTCTGGCCAAGGAACGCCTGACCTTTCTGAAGAGAGTTTTTCACGATGGTGTATGTGTGGAGCTGATGAACCACGGGCTGCCAGAGCAGCAGAAAGTCAATCGTCTTCTGCTTCAGTTGGCTCGCGAGCTTGATTTGCTTCCCGTGGCCACCAACGATGTCCACTATCTTTATAAAGAGGACGCCGAACTGCGTGATGTCGTGAACTGCATGGCCTCGGGTGAGACCTTGGATGATTATAAGCGCCTGAAGAAGCCTACCGCTGAGTATTACGTCAAGTCCGAAGAGGAGATGCTGGCGGCCTTTGACTTCTGTCCTGAGGCGGTAGCTAACACCCAGATTGTAGCCGACCTGGTTGAGGATGATATTATCAATTATAAGAGCGTCGATCTGCCCAAATTCCAGACCGCTGACGGAATCAGCTCGGAGGAATTCCTTAGAGAACTCTGCCGCAAGGGCATAAAAGAGCGCTTTGGCGAGCGCTGGAATGATGCCTACCAGAAGCGCCTGGAAGATGAATTGGGATTAATAGCCTACAAAGGCGTTTCCGATTTTTTCCTTTTGATGTGGGACTTAGTCATTTGGGCGCAGGGACAGGATATACCGGTGGCGGGGATTGGTACGGTAGCAGGTTCTCTGGTGGCGTACCTGATCGGCATCACCCAATTGGACCCTTTGCCTTACGATTTGCTGTTTGAACGCTTTACTAATTTAAGCCGTTCAGGATTGCTGAATATATGTCCTTATTTTTCTGACGAAGGCCTTCCAGCGGCTATCGAGTACTGCCGCGGCAAATACGGAGAGGAATGCGTGGCCAGGATTGCCACCTATGAGCGCATGACGGCCGAGGACGCCATCAAGAATGTGGCCAGAGTTATGGGGATTAGCGCAGCTGAGGCAGACAGCATTGCGCAGGCTATTCCGTTTATTCCGGTATTTCGTGATATAACTCTAAAAGATGTTCTCAATAATCCGTATTATAAAGCCATATATGACAGCAAAGATGTATATAAAAAGCTTTTCGATGTCGCCATGCGCTGTAATGGTATGCTGTGCGGCACTGGAATTCACCGCTGCGGGATTATTGTCTCAGGCGAGGACTTGAAGTCCTTGGCTCCGCTGCGGCGTGGCCCTAAGGGAGAGGCCATCGTGGAGTACGATTGGGTTAACTCCAATTATGCGGGACTAAACGTGATACATTTTAATACCCTGCACCATCTGAATATTATCAATGAATGCCTAAAAGCGATTGGGCGCAATTACGGGGCAAGACTCGATATGGAAAAGCTTACCGCAGGCTATAACGACCCCCAGGTCTTTAGGCTGCTCGGCGATGCCGATACCAACGGGGTGTTCCAGTTAGAATCCGCGGGCATGAAGCGCTATCTGCGCCAGCTTCAGCCCGATCGCTTCAGCGACATAGTGACATTCCTGGCCCTTTACCGTCCCGGTCCCATCAAAGCAGGAGTGGTCGATAAGTTTATCGATGCCCGCCATGGGCGCGGGGGCGGGGTGAAGTATCCGCACCCTAATTTAGAGCCCATCCTCCAGGATACGTATGGTTTTTTCATCTACCAGGAGCAGATTATGCTCACCGCTTGCACACTCGCAGGCTACAATTTGTTCAAGGCTTATAAGCTGTTCAGAGCCATGGAAAAAAAGAAGGTAGATGAAATGGCTAAGCACCGCGCGACCTTTATCGAAGGCGCGGTAGATAACGGAGTAGATCGCGATGTCGCTGCTGATGTTTTCAGTACGATGGAGAAATCCGCCGAGTATGCTTTCTGTAAAGCCCACGTGGCTGCCTGTGCGGTTGTCACGTATTACACGGCCTACCTGAAGTGCTACTACCGAGCTGAATATATGGCGGCGGTGCAACAGCTGGGAGAAGCGGAGCAGTGCTATCTGTGAGGCTGGTGAAGTACAGAAAGGCTCACAAAAGCATAAAGATTGTAGCGCGTAACCAGTTCCGCGCCCGGCACCTCTGAGCGAAGCGGATCAGTGCTGGCGCGGAAGCTGGTGCAGCGCGAATATGTTTGCGTAATACTAACTAAACGGCATAGCCATTTAGCTGAGAAAGTGGCTGTTCCGCATGTTCTTAAGTGTGTTGCATATGCTACATTTATGGCATCTGCAGGCAGTTATGTTAACAAACTTGTCCGCGAATGGTTAAAAATCATGCTTGATTTGTGCTTTTAATAGTGTTAATTTCCGTTTGGATAACAGTCCTAGCTTACCTTCGCAATAATCCATAACCTTACCCAGGAGTTAGCCATGGCTTTCGTTCATCTGCACCTTCACACCGAATACAGCCTTTTAGATGGCTGCAACCGCGTAAAATCACCCGTCAAAGGCCAGCCCTCTCCGCTGGTGGCGCGTGTTAAGGAATTGGGCCAGACCGCTGTGGCCATGACCGATCATGGGGTCATGGGCGGGATTATAGATTTTTATCATGCCTGCTGCGATGAGGGCGTAAAGCCCTTGCTGGGCTGTGAGGTCTACGTTGCCCAGCGCTCGCGCAAGGATAAGGATGCCCATAAGGATGGACGCCCCTATCACCTAACTTTAATTGCCAAGAACCGCCAGGGCTATTCCAACCTGTGCCGGCTGGTCAGTCTGGCTTTTTTGGAGGGCTTTTACTATAAGCCCCGCGTGGATCACGAGCTGCTGGCGCAGTATGGCGAAGGCCTGATTTGCCTTACCGGCTGTCTGCGCGGCGAGGTCAACGATGCTCTGCTCAACGACGATTACGCTCTGGCCAAGGAGCGTCTGACCTTTTTGAAAAGTGTGTTTCACGACGATCTGTTTGTGGAGCTGATGAACCATGGGCTGCCGGAGCAGAAAAAGACCAATCCTCTGCTGCTGCAGCTGGCCCGCGAGCTGGATTTGCTTCCGGTAGCTACCAACGATGCCCACTATCTCTATAAGGAGGATGCTGAGCTGCAGGATATCATGATCTGCATCGCTACAGGCAAGACCTTGGATGACGACAAGCGGCTGAAGATGTCCACCGATGAGTTTTACGTCAAGTCTGAAGAGGAGATGCTGGCAGCCTTTGACTTCTGCCCTGAGGCGGTGACCAATACTCAGCTTGTAGCCGATAGGGTTGAGGATGATATTATCGATTTTAAGAGCGTCTATCTGCCCAAATTCCAAACAGCTGATGGTACCAGCGCAGAGGCATTTCTTAGGGAACTCTGCCGCAAGGGCATAGAAGAGCGTTTTGGTGAGCGCTGGAATGACACCTATCAGAAGCGTCTGGAAGCTGAGCTGGAGGTCATAATCGGCAAAGGCTTCCCCGATTATTTCCTTTTGGTGTGGGACTTTATCAACTGGGCGCGCGAACAGGGCATACCGGTGGGGCCGGGGCGTGGATCGGCGGCTGGTTCGCTGGTCGCTTACCTGATCGGCATTACCCAGCTGGATCCTCTGCCTTACGATCTGCTGTTTGAGCGCTTCCTCAATCCAGAGCGCACCGAGCTGCCCGATATCGATACGGACTTTTGCACCGAAGGCCGCCCGGCGGTTATCGAGTACTGCCGCAATAAGTACGGTCACGATCGCGTGGCCCAAATCGCTACCTATGGGCGCATGATGGCCAAGAACGCCATTAAGGACGTGGCCAGAGTGATGGGAATCAGCATCGCTGAAGCTAACAGCATTACCCAGGCTATTCCGTCGGATCTTAAGATAACCCTCAAAAAGGCTCTTGAAGCCCCGGAATTCAAAGCCATTTATGACAGCAAAGACATATATAAAAAGCTTATCGATACCGCTATGCGCTGTGAGGGTATGCTGCGCAATACGGGAATCCATGCCTGCGGCGTAATTATCTCCAGCGAGGATCTGAAGTCGCTGGTGCCGCTGCAGCGCGGCCCGAAGGGGGAGGTCATCGTGGAGTACGATATGGCCAATTCCGCTTCGGTGGGCATGGTAAAAATGGACTTTTTAGCCCTGCGCAACCTGACGGTTATCGAAGACTGCCTTAAGAATATCGAGCATTCCCATGGGGTGCGGCTCGATATGGAAAAGCTAACCTTTGGCTATAACGATCCCAAGGTCTTTAAGCTGCTCGGCGATGCCGATACCAACGGGGTGTTCCAGTTAGAATCCGCGGGCATGAAGCGCTATCTGCGCCAGCTTCAGCCCGATCGCTTCAGCGACATAGTGGCATTCCTGGCCCTTTACCGTCCCGGTCCCATCAAAGGAGGCGTGGTCGATAAGTTTATCGATGCCCGCCATGGGCGCGGGGGCGGGGTGAAGTATCCGCACCCCAATTTAGAGCCCATCCTAAAAGATACCTACGGCTTTTTCATTTACCAGGAGCAGGTCATGCTTACCGCTCAGGTGCTTGCTGGTTATAGTATGGCTAAAGCTGACAAGCTGCGCAAAGCCATGGGCAAAAAGAAACAGGAGGAGATGGACAAGCACCGCGTTATCTTTATTGACGGAGCGGTGGAGCGTGGGGTTGATCGCCAAGTCGCTACCGATATTTATAATACGATGGCTAAATTCGCCGAGTACGGCTTTAATAAATCCCACTCGGCCGCTTATGCGGTGGTCACCTATTATACGGCTTATCTAAAGTGCTATTATCGCGCAGAATATATGGCAGCTCTGCTGACCAGCGTTATGAACACCATCGATAAGGTATCCTTCTTTATTGAAGAGTGCCGCGAGTCGGGAATTGAGGTTCTGGGTCCTGATATTAATGAATCCCGTTCAGAGTTTACGGTTGTTAACGGCAAGGTGCTCTGGGGCA
>JAFSXO010000278.1 GCA_017444045.1 bacterium
CTCCCAGCGCTCGGATTCTTTATACCACCACATAAACGCGTATAAACACGGAACGGGGAGTATGCCCACAAAGGCTAAAATCCAGAACCATAGCCAGTAAGTCGGTGAGGAGATGATATTCATCTTCACGCTGACCAGTTTTTTGTGCTCGACCTTTTTCTGCTTGTCCTTTGGCTGTTCGAGTGTGTCTGGAGTGTTGCTCGTTCCCGTCTGGAGGTCTATGCGCAGGACATAAGTGCCTGGCTGTACGCGGGGTACTATGACATAGTTGTTTTTCTCTCCTTCGCTCCATCTTCCGTCGGAATCGTAGCCGTGATAGTAGCTGAGCGAACGGGAAAACAGCTTAGCCTCTTGGGTTTTGGTGTTTACTAAGGCCATATCGAAATATACCCAGCGGTTGTCCAGATCGGTGTTAAAATTGACCTCAACCGCCTGGGTATGGCCGGTTATCTCAAATTCCTTGGTCAGCAGGCTGGGCTCGGCATTGGTGACGATACTGAAATCTTGGGTATATACTGTTTTTTCTCGGAATTCAGAGAATACGCAGAAGAGAAATGCCAAGGTAACTGTCAGCAGGCCGACCATGGTTGTCTGCCAGGTCGATTTCTTGTAGCCATTGGGCTGCATAGAGCCGATACCCTCGGGCTCTGGGGTCTTATTCTTTAGCTTAAATGCTCTGGCTACATCTTGAGTCTCAACATGTTCGGCGATGCTCCAATATACTTCTTTGTTGGCTCCTAGCTCGCTTTCGCGGGACAGGCCAAATGGGGGAGATATATAGTCTTGGATGTCGCTTTTGCTATTGATGTCGACCTTATAGGGGAATTCTCCGAATACGGCCTCCACATAGCCTGTGTAGCCCTCGAAATGCTTGAAGGTCTTTCCCTGTACGGTTTGGTCGCTCTGCAGCACTACCGAGCCAGTGGGAAGCTCATGAAGCGTTTGGCACCAGGACCAGTGACCCTGCGATAGGACGAGGTAGCGGTAGCCATGGCAGCGCTCGTAGCAGAGGTATTCTTCCCAGTAATATTTTTGGTTGGCGTACTTGGAGTACTTATGCTGGAAGCCGATAACCTCCCATTCCACGCCTTTAAACTTACCCTTGCTGCCCAGCTCGATGCGCGGCTTTTGCTGAAACTTTTTACGCTGCGCCTGCCAGAGAATTTTGTAGCTGTTGGAATTGGAAATGTCGGTAGCTGTGCCGCAAAATTCGCACACGATGCACTGCGACTGCGGTCCTGCTGAGCTCATGGTGTGGGGAGCGCCGCAGGAGGGGCATTTAAATGAAACCGTGTCTTTGGCCGAGCGCTGCTCGATATGGTCTTCTGGATCGCGAAGATTGTCGAAGTGCAGGTCGTCGAACTCTTCGTATGTGCCTATAAATAGCAGAGGCTCGCCATCGCTGTAGTCCAGGGTGGCCGCCTGCTTGCCGTATGAGCGCAAGTCTACATAGGGAAGATTGTAGCTTCCGGTCATTATAAACGGCAGTTCGCCTTCATAGGAGCTGACCACGGAATTGGCGATGTTAGTAGCGAAAAACTTGATGCCCTTGAAGGTGAACTTATCGTTTAATGAGATTTTTTCAAAACTGGGCAGATTGGCTTCGGGGACGGAAAAGGAAACGAAATACTCTCCTAAGGCTTCACCTAGCCAGCCCTCGCGGCCATCGCTGTAGCTGAGATACCATTCGTTCCAGTAGCCTTCCTCTTGGCGTATCTGAATGCGTCCCAGGATCTCAAACGAACGGCCCTTGTACTGCCCGCGCGTGCCCACCTGCAGAGGGGTGTTGTCTGGCTGCAGATCGGCGGCTTTTCCCAATAGCTCTACGTTGGTGTCTTTGCGGAGCAAAATAGAGTTGCAAGAATCGCAGGTGGAATACAGCGAGCTCTCGCGTTTAAATCGTACTGGATTACCGCATGACGGACATCTTATTTCGAACATAGCCTTTATTCCTTTGGGATGTAGGAGCAGGGGCAAACGCAGGGGAGAGACTGCGGGAAGCTTTAATAAACCTCGGATATAAACTCATCTATTGGGCCTTTGCCTTCGCGCAGGATGGTAATAGGCGAGGTACTTATATCGAGCATGGTGGAATATTCGGAGGATAGCGGTCCGGCATCGATGAGCAAGTCGATATTGGGATAGCGCTCAGCTATGACGTCGGGGTCACTGCAATCGTCTACGGAGCTGTCAGTTGCTGAAGTGTTAACCAGCGGATTGCCCAAAGCGCGAATTAGCGCCAGACATATCTGGTTATCGGGAATGCGTATGCCGACGGTCCGCTGCTTAGTCATCATAATGCGGGGAACGAGGCGTGTGGCTTGCATTATGAGGGTGTATGGCCCTGGGGTTATGCGCCTCATGAGGTTAAAGGCCGGCCCTGAGATCTGGGCGTATGCCGAGATCTGCCTAGGATCGGAGCATAGAAGCGAGAGCGGTTTGCGGTGGGGGATCTTTTTGATGCTGTATATGCGGCCGATGGCTTGGGGATTGTTGAGATCGCAGCCCATGCCGTAAACGGTATCTGTGGGGTATACGACTACACCGCCAGTGCGCACAATCTCTGCTGCCCGTTCCATATCCTTGGGATTCAGCTCTTCATGGCACTTTAATACGAGCACGTCGCACCTCCAAACCATCGCTGCCGTGTGCCGCGATGCGTAAAATACAGATATTATATCTTCGCAGAAAACCGTTTGCCTTCCTGCCCAAAAGCGCTCTGATGTGTCCTTTGCGGGACAGTTATATATTCAGGCTATATCTTCGATGCCGGGCTTTAGTATGCTAGCCTTTCCCGAGATGGATGGCCTTTGCCCTGTCAGGTTTTCATGCTGAAAACAAAGTAGAATATGAGCAAGACCACTATGGTATACGCCGCCATGACGACGGTGCGACCATTGTCGTTAGCCGTACGGAACGATGGCGGGTCTTCGGGCTGAAATGCGGGGTCTCTCTGCTTTATAATCTCGTTTAGCTGCCTGACTTTAGTCGCAATCTGGTCGAACAGGTCTTTGGTAATAAAAAATTCTTCGTAAGGGAATGCGTCGAATAGCGGCTTGTAGCGAAAATCGATATAATAACCCGTTTCGCCGCGGGCGTGGCGCAGGCAGCTGTGCCAAAGCCTGCAGGCCATTTTTAGGTATTCTGTGCCGTGCGAGGTGTCCTGAAGCTCTTCAAGCTGTTCGGCGAAGGTGCCGAGCAGGGCGGTTCTTTTTTCGCCGGTGTGGTCCCGCATGTCCGGCTTGCTGTCGTTTTTGCCGTTCTTGGCGCTGTGCTGGCTGCGGACCTTATGCAGCTTCCACATGTCCTTCATGTAATAAACGAAATGATAGCTGATCTGCAGCTCGCCGTACATTTTTAGCGCTTCATATATGGCCTTGATCGTTTGGCTGCTGGCTTCATCGTCGCCTTTTGGCAGATAATGCTCCAGCTTTTGCAGGTTGGCAATGAAGATATCCATGGCTTGATAGCGCTCTTCTAAATCCTGAAAATCGCATTTCAGCAGCGGCGCGGTTTGGCATATCCCGCGGAATACAATAAACTCAGCTGGATGCTGAATGGGGTATCCGTGCTTGTTAAGAAGCTCTAGCGCTCTGGTCCAGTCAGCGCTGTGCCGGCTCATCAGCCGCCAGGCCGTCTGCAAATCTTTCTCTTCTTCATTTTTGCTGCCACTTTCGCTGCTCTGTTCTGCCATGTCCGTCCGGACGGCTAGAATCTCCTCTCCGTCGTCGGCAAAGCCGCCGATGCTTTGCAAGGGGCTGTACGCGGGTGGGGCTGGCTGCGCTCCAGAGCTCTTGTCTTTAGGGCCGATATCTGAAGCCGCCGAAATAATGCCGCATTCGGTGCATTTATATAAATAGTCAGTTTCTGGTACGGCTGATTTCCCGCAGTAAGGGCATTTCTGTTCTTCCATGTGCTTGTCTATTCTGAATCTAGGATCTATGGCGTTATGGCGCTGCTGCGTTATGGCGCTGCTATAGCGAAAGGGTATGCGCAGGCGTTTATGCCTGGTCTGCTTCAGCGCGTGTACTTCTTGTCCTGGCAGATTGCCTCGCTTATACAGAGCCAATGTCAATAACTTAAGGTTCAATGGCATTGGTTCTGATTATTCATGTGAGTTAGCGCTGCGTTGTACGTTAGCGTATAAGTAAACTCACAACATGCGTTAAAGCTCGGTTTTCCCAACAGCTGTGGCCACCCCCTCTGTCGCAGTCGCGACATCTCCCCCTGCCATCCTTTAGGGGAAGCTAGTGCAGCGCTAAAATGTTCGCAAACTAAACGGCATTTAACATTTGGCCGAACTAGTTAACACTTCGGCAATAGATTTTTTGACAGCTTTAGTGCATAATGTAGAAGGAACGCTGGAAAAGTGTTTGCTGATTTTAGGAAAATCTTAAGTTTATTTGTCATATTATGAAGGGAGAAGCTTGGGTAACCGCTAATTTTTAGAGCAAAGTTCATATTATGAAGCTTTGCCAGGGAGGTCGATACTGTGGCAGATTTCATAAGAGGTGTGGGCAGCAGCCCGTACAGTATAGGCAATAGCTATGAAAGCCGAACTGTGCCCCAGAGTGGGGGTGAGCAGGATAGGCAGCTATGCACAGTCGACCAGTTCCATCTCTCAGGCGGTTGCGAGC
>JAFSXO010000279.1 GCA_017444045.1 bacterium
GCGGAACTCGTCGCTGTTTATGGGCGGTGGCGCGTAGGCAAGACGTATTTGGTAGATTAAACGTTTGCCGGGCGCATTACGTTCAGACACGCCGGGCTGTCGCCTGCGGGAGAAGAAACGCGCGGCTTGCTGCAGGCGCAGCTAGAGCATTTTTATAATTCTCTGAAGCTGCAGGGTCTTGAGCCATGCGAAAAGCCTCACAGCTGGCTGGACGCCTTTCTTTTGCTGGAAAAGCTGCTGCAGGAACGCGACGACGGCTCGCGGCAGCTGGTATTTCTGGATGAACTGCCTTGGATGGATACTCCCCGATCCGGTTTTCTAAGGGCGTTTGAAGGCTTTTGGAATACCTGGGGATGCCACCGCAAAAACCTCATGGTTATCGTCTGCGGAAGTGCTAATTCCTGGATATTGGACAGACTGATCAATAATCGCGGCGGGCTATACAATCGGCTTACCTTTGCCGTCAGGCTGTCACCGTTTACCCTAAGCGAATGTGAGGCTTTTTTCCAAAACAGCCGTATTCAGCTCTCACGGTATGATATAGCGCAGAGCTACATGATTTTTGGCGGCATTCCCTATTATTTGGGATATATCGAACCAGAATTGAGTCTGGCTCAGAATGTCGATAATCTGTTCTTTTCTCGTAATGCCATTTTGAAGGATGAATACGACCGTTTATTTGATTCCATGTTCGCTAATCCAGAAACGATCAAAGCCATAGTGCGCCTGCTGTATACGCGTAATGCTGGATTTACGCGCAAAGAGATAGCAGCCAAGCTTGGTATCTCAGACGGGGGCCGACTAACAGAACACCTCAAAGCGCTGCTGGCCAGCGATTTTCTTGAGAAATATGTGCCTTTTGGCTTAAGCAGACGCGAGGAACACTATAAGCTGACTGACCCATTCTGCCTGTTCTATCTGCACTTTGTGCAAAAGCAAAGAGAACGGAATGAGCATTTTTGGGCACAGAATGTGACCTCACAGCCAGTTGTTACCTGGCGGGGCTATGCTTTTGAAAACGTCTGCTTTAACCATGTGGAACAAATCAAAAAAGCGCTGGGCATTTCGGGAGTAATTACCTCCAGCTCCGCATGGTCTAAAGAAAGCGACGACGAAGCCGGAAGCCTGATAGACCTGCTTATCTCCCGCAGAGACAATGTCATCAACATGTGCGAGATTAAGTTTTACAGCGGCGACTTCATCGTGAATAAGGACTATTACAGAACCCTGCTTTCTAGGCAAGAAATGCTGTCTCAGCATGTATCGCGCAAAATTTCCGTGCACAGCACCCTGATTACTACATTTGGGCTGAAGCGCAACGAGTATAGCGGCGCCTTTACCAATGTTGTTACTCTGGACGATCTGTTTGTCTAGCCGATGCTTGGGCAGTTCCTTTCGTCCAATGCTCTTGTCTTTCGTCCAATTTCAGCGCAATTTGGACGAACAATCAACAGATTGGAAACTAGTAAGGCATGAGGATAATGACAATTACATTAAAGGTTATCTTGTGTTAGCACAATTCATAGCATTTGTGCACGAATTGGAGCGTAGTCAGTTCTGCTGAAACTGATGCAAGTACAAATAGTGTGCGCAATATAGTGTATCACGCTCAAGTGTAGCAAGTTCATTATATCCGTACTTTTAGCCATTCTTCAAGGGTACAACGGCTAAAGTTTTCCCAACGGCTGCCAGTAATTTAATAACAGTTTTTATACTGGGATTAGCGTTGCACCTTTCCACCCTTGCGATCTGTGATTGCTTAATACCTGTAATTGCTTCCAAATCTTGCTGACTTAACCCCTTTTCCTTGCGTGCTTCCACAAGCGCGCAAATTAACGCAGCCTGCAGATTGCTTTCCTCTATCTGCTCTGCCGTAAAGTGCTTTTTGTCAAATTCTTCATCCCACACTAAAGCGCCGTTAATTCTGCTCATTTCTCTTTGCCTCCATTTCAAGTATATGTCTGAAATCTTCTAGTTCGTTTATCGCTTGCTCAATCTCTCGTCTAGGTGTTTTCTGCGTCTTTTTCATAAAGCAATGCAGCAACACAAAAGATCCGTTATGCCAACCTGCTAGGAGTACGCGATCTTTACTTGGTCTCAGTTCCCATATATCGCCATCTAAATGCTCAAACATAGTGACAGGGAGAAGGTTACCTTTCTCAGATAAAGCCTTAACATAAGCCCTTATCTTAGTTAACCGAATAATGCTGTCTTTAGTTTTTTGTGAAGTCAATTCGTCTAGGTATTCAATAAATGGCGATCTACCGTTTGTCTTTTCATAAATATAAACATCGTACATAGGTGAACCCTGAAAATATTATAACATATATGTTATAAAGAATCAATTAGGCCACAGGGTAGCTTTTTTACCTGCAGAACAACTTTAGCCTTAAATATAGGATATAATTTGTTGTGACTCATGGTATCATCTCCTTTATTGTAATTATAACGTGTTCACCTTTTATATCCCGATAGTGGTTCAAATCCAAGGGACAATTGTTGTCGGAGAAGGATTGCCTTTTTTTCATTAAGAATAACCGAGTATGAATATCGACCTTAAATCCAGATTAGAGAGCATACTGCCCATCGTCCGTCAGGCCTCCGATTTAGCGCTAAGCCATTTTGGCAGGGTATCAAAGCACGACAAACCCGATGGCTCTATCGTGACCGAAGCGGACGCGCTCACCGAAAAGCTTATCGTTGAAGGCATAAAGAGACGCTTTCCCGACGAAACCATCATAGGCGAAGAACTCGGCACAATGGAAGGCGATTCGCAGTGCGTCTGGTCAATCGACCCCATTGACGGAACGGCCGTGTATTCCTCGCGCCTGCCGATGTGGTGCGTCAGCATAGGTCTTTTGGTTAACCGCAAGCCCGTTTTAGGAGTTGTGTCTCTGCCGGCATTGCAGGAGACCTACTACGCCTATAAGGGAGGCGGCGCTTATATGGTCTCCGAGCGCTGGGGCAAAGAGCGGATACAGATTCCCCCATCAGACGTGCCAGAAGCCTGGGACAGGAACACGATGATCTGCACTCCCTCCAAGCTGCACCGTTCTTATATCGTAGACCTGCCCTGTAAATGCCGCAGCCTGGGCAGCACAGCCATTCACGCTCTTCTGGTGGCGCGCCACGATGCCGCCGGGGCTATTATGCAGCCTTATATTTGGGATATCGCCGGGGCCGGAGCTATTCTTCTGGAAGCCGGAGGAGTCATAGAATACTATGAAGGCGGCCATGCCGACATACAGTCGCTGGTGCCGGGCCAGCCTCCTCGCTATCTGATCCTAAGCGCTCCGCAGTGTGCTGACTATGTGCGCCGCCATCTGCTGCCGCGCTAAGATGTGCCTTAACGCTATTGGACAGCAATTACTTAGCCAGCACTTGCGGTGACGGTGAGTATTGTGGCAGGGAAGCGCGAATACGGATAGAATTTTCTACATTTGAGCGATCTAATTCGCATAGACCTATCGAGGTAGTATAGCAATGAGTACGACAAATGAACATGAACGCATGGCTAGCTTGCACTTAGAGCGCGGCAAACGCCATTTTGAGAAGGGCGAGATTAAGGAAGCTGTCAGCGAGCTTACCGAATCCTTTGGCTTTGACCCGCGCAACGCGGAGACACTGTATCTGCTGGCCGAGATATACGGTGCTGCCGGATATATTGATCCCGCTGTAGATTTTATTCAGAAGAGCCTGCGCGAAGATTATATGAATGTCAACGGCTGGATTATGCTGGCCAATCTTTACGCTCAGAAGGGCGGCGCTTACCTCGATTTGGCTTTAGAGCAGCTCAATATGGCCGAGGGCATGGACAGCAACAATTCGCTGATCTGCTATCTGCGCGGCAATATTATGGCTCAGAAGGGCGAAACCGATAAGGCTATCGAGTTCCTGCAGAAGGCTCTGTCGATAGATGCCAGCAATGTGTACGCTAAGCACGATCTGGCGGCTTTGCAGAAATAGCCTTTAACTGGATTATTTTTTTTAACGGCATGGCTGCCGCGTGGGCATAGATGGAATTGCCAGCGCGGCAGTCATTTTTATTTGAAGAAGGCAGCAGCGAAATCATAAACAGGGGCCTGTGATAAACAAGTGTTTTTCACAGGCCCCTGCTGTTTTTAGTTTCCTAAGCTAGCACACTAAGCTGCCGCATCGTCCCGGCGCCGGCGGTAGGCTATCCCTCCGCCGATCAGCAGCACGACAGCCAGCAGACCCAACACGGGATGGCTTACGCTGACCACCACCGGCGTCAGCGCCAGGCGCGTGGCACATCTTGCCCAAGGACGGGCGGCGATGTAGTTGGCCACCACCGGCGAGTTTGCGTAGTAGAACTTCACGAAGGCGCGGCCAGGAGCGTTGGTCAGCAGGTGCGCATCGCGGAAGGCGCGCAGAACCTTGACCTCGGGCTCCAGGTAGCTGCCGTAAGCGGCCGTGGCGATGAAGCAGTAGCCGCCATCAACGGAGGGTTCCCCGACCGATTTGGAAGCGCTTCCAGAAACAGCCGTTTCGCCCTCGTCTTTGGCCAGCAGACCCATATCGGCCAAGGAAACCGGCTCGTCGCTGATCGCTTCCTCGGAGTAACCGACGCTGCTCAGCTCTTTGATGGTATCGTCTTCGAAGATGCGGCTGACTACGCGCACCTCGGACTCGCCGCTGAACACCTGTTCAAGCTCTTCGGCAGGGATGCCGTTCACGATCAGGCAGTGGCCGAGGTTGTGGCTGGTCTCGTAGCCCTGCTCGCCGATAATAACCGCGCTGTTGGGATAGAAACCCTCTCCGAAGATGGCCACAGCGTCATCGCACTCGCTTACGGGGCGCACCTCCAGAATGTGCGGGACTTGGCTGACCTCTAAGGCGTTGCCCTTCAGGCTGCGAATGCGATCCTCGGGGAACTCGACATTTTCAGCTTCGTCATCGGCGATCACCATGCCGGCGGGGTCTTCGTTGGTCTGCAGCACGTACTCGTCCTCTTCGGCCTCGGTCATCTCGGCTTCGGCTGCATAAGCCTCTTCAGCTTCAGCCTCGTTAAGCAGCTCTTCGACATCGGCTTCAACCTCGGGATCGAGGGCTTCAGCTTCTTCGGCTTCTTCGGCTTCTGTATCACCGTTCTCGAGCAGCGCCTCTTTGCGAGCTGCCAGCATATCGGCTTCGGCGGCAATTGCCGTCTCATCGATCTCGGCACCGTCAACGCTGTCTGCGAGGATGAGAA
>JAFSXO010000280.1 GCA_017444045.1 bacterium
CTTTTCCCTCTTCCTCGTCCTCGCCGTCGGCCTTGGGAGGCATAGTGTATTTTAGCATAGTTTTAAAGCAGTCAGACTGAGCCTGTACCAAAGGCATAAGCTCATTTATGTCCTTTACTTCAAACCAGCTCTTGTCAACCTCTAAGCGGCTGTAATGCCAGACCTCGCGATCCTGGCAGCGGGTAAAGGCGCAGAATGAGCCGCACGGCGTCGAAGTCTGGACGTCCTTGGGCCAGGAGGTTATTTTGGCTTCCTTGGGCAGCTCGGCGTGAACGCGGATCTCGTCGATGAAGGGATGCTCCAGGTCGATGGGCTTGGTGCGCTTTTTCTGGGTGGTCAGCAGAGAAATCAGGCGGTCGCCGCCAAAGATCGAGAGCGGCATGGAGAATTTGCGGTCGGGGGTACTGCTGGTTAATCCCGCGGAAATTACCGTGGAGTTGAGCGAGAACGGAGAGTCGGGCTCGGTGTTTTCGGGGAAATAATAGGAATACGGTACGGTGGGTACGGCAAACTCCTTGTTGATCTCCTGGGACAGGTAGGTGAGCAGCGTCTCTTTTTCGTTGGAGGGCAGATCGGACGTCTTTATCATCGCCGAACGCCAAGTTTTGGCCGTCTCTCCCTGAAGGGTTAAATTCAGGGCTATGTCGGCGTTGCGCTCTTCGACCATGATATCGAGGCGTATGTCGCGGATGTATCGGTTCGCCTGTGAGCTGGGCAGCCGCACTATGCCGGCCTGCTGGTCGCCGCTGGCTAAGTACACCGCGTCTTTGTTCTGATAAGACGGGGGAGTGCACTCCAGAAGTACCGCTCCTTCGCCGGGGTTGATCCACCAGTCCTGCCCGTCGTCTCCCACAATGCGCAGCATGATGTGCTCGACCTTTTCTAGGGCGGGGGTGCGCTCGGCTAAGTGGCCGTCGCTGGTAAATCTGGTTGCCAGCACGGGATAGGCATCTACTCCGTAGCGTTTCAGGATGGCGCAGAGCAGCATAGAAACGTCATTGGTGCCCAGAGACTTGCATTCGAACAGCTGATCTGGCGTGTAAAACTTGTAGGTGGCGTTTACCGAGGGATCGATGTGGTAACGCGCGGAGAACCAGTCCAGGATATCCTGAATGCGCTGGCGTTTAGGCTTGGAATTTGATGATATTGAGGTGAGCTTTAAGCCGAATTTATCGGTGTTCGCTAAGGCCCTGTCCCATTCCGCTCCGTACCAGGTGGCAAACTCTTCCCAGGAGGAGCAGTTGCTGACCTCGACGGATTTTAGGTAGTTGATGATCGGCGGCATCGAAGGCTCGGAAACCAGGGGAGTGCTGTCGCTGCTGCGCCAAACATAGGTATCGACCTCTTCGGTTTGGCTCTTTTGGGGGCCGTCGATACCGCTAGGGCTGACGTACGATGAGAACTTCCTTCCCCGGGGCACGTTTAGGGTAAAGGTGGAGTCGAGGATGGGATCCAGATTCTGCATGAAGGAGCCCTGCCACCAATACTTGCAGGCTCCGCTTTTGCGCGTTGTGGCGATCTCGTACTCGATGATGCCAGACGTTACGCAGTGGGGAAATTCTATGGATACTATCTTGCGCGATTCGTAAGGGGCTTCGTCGATGGTGGCGACCGTGGTTATGGATTCCTTGGGAACCTTGATTACCTTGCCTTCGGGCGTGATCGTCTGGGCGCTTACGACCGTAACCTCTTCGTAGCGGGTGTCGACGGGGCGCATAATGGTGCTGTAGGCGCTTACTCCCTCGTTGTTGAGCATTTTGATTACATCGTGCTCAAAGAAGCGGGTGCTTCCGTCGGGGGCAACGCTGTAGGTTAGATCGTCCTGGAGATACAGTGCGCTGGCTAAAGGATATTCTTCCAAACCCGGGGCATTAGCAAAGCGCTTGTCTATGCTGTCGCTGCCATCTTCCGCGATAGCGGGCTGCAGATATACGAAACCAGCGCAGACGATGGTGGCAAAGGATAATACGAATTTTTTTGAGTGCAGGCTGCGCATAAAAAACATATACGGATTCCTCGAAGCAATATCGTTTAGTTGGCGTTGTCTAAGAAGGCGCTGATAAATACCATCGCATAATATCCAGCGCAGTAAATTTAGCGTTACGCGATTAGGCCAATTGTGGCGAGGCAAAATATGCACAATAAAACTAAAGCTAATGCCATTGCGGAGAATGGCAGGCAAACGATATGCCGCGCTGGCGGCATATCGCTGTGATTAGCTTTGCCCTTCGCGGCCGATGAGAGTGTGAGGCCGCGCCGCCTCGCAGGGGGGTGCTAGCTAAATCAGGTTATTTATGCTTTTTGGCCTTTGCTTCAGCTTCTCCCGTAGTGGCGGCTACGATATCGTCCTGTGTGGCTCCCTGTTTGTTGGCCATGACGGTCATGAGGAGGGAAATTTTCTCAATGCCCTCTTCAATGCCGGCCATTCTGTTGATCATCTGCAAGCAGGCTACTAGAAACGCTACTGTGAAAAAACAGATAACTACAACTAATCCAATTGCTACACCACCGCTCATTTAGGCGACCTCCATAGAACTAAGATAAATAATCCTCTAAATTTCGATATATCGAAAAAAATCCTTTTTATATAAAAACAGCGCTCTGATGTATCTCAGAGCGCTGCGGCATTAATTCCTGTTGTCAGCGAAGATCAAGCTATTTCGATGCGTCTGGTGCGGCGCAGGTTGCAGGCTTCAGGGAATCGCTGTTAATCGGGAAGGTAAAATAGGTGTCGGGGTAGGGCTCATTTTCCAGGGTGAAATGCCACCATTCCTCGGCCAGCGGCTTGAAGCCGTGCTTCAGCATAACCCGGCGCAGGAGCATGCGGTTGGCGTACTGCTCGTCCGTAATCTTCATGTAGTCGGGGTGGCTCAGCTCGCCGAAATAGTCAAAGGTGCCGCCCATGTCCACCTCTTTTTCCGTGTTCATATCGAACAGGGTTAGGTCCACCGTGCTGCCGCGGCTGTGGCCGGAGTGCTCGGCGATATAGCCCTGGGGGAAGAGGACGTTTTTGTCCAGCTCGGGATAGAAGTATTTTTTCATGCGGGTATCGCCGGCGTCCAGCGCCCAGTTCATGAAATGGGTGACGGCCTTTTGCGGGCGGTAGGCGTCGTATATCTTCAGCCGGTATCCCTTGGAGACCAGCTCGTCGCTGGCTTCCCTGAGAGCGGCGGCGGCTTCCTTGGTCAGCATGGCCAGGGGCTCTTCGTAGCCGTTTATGCGGTCGCCGACGAAGTTATAGGTCGAATAGTAGCGGATCTCCAGAATGGCATCGGGAACCGCCTCGCTCAGCAGCACAAAGTCGGAGGAGTCGCCAGACAGCTTAACGCCGTCCTGGCTGAGCGTAACCGCGGCTGGTTTGGCCAGGGCCGGGAGCTCGATTGTGGGAAGGCCGGCCCAGGCGCAGCTGGCGCCGCTGAGTATTGCGCCAAGCGTTAGTATGCTGGCAAATAGCTTCTGTTTTTTGTTCATGTTCAGCTCCCTAAATATCGTTTCAATTGCTGTGCAGACGCTTTTGCGCTTCCCCAGCCTGAGCGCCGGCAATGCTTAGCCTAGCTCAGATTTGCTTGGCGAGGGCCTGCCTGCAACAGGACTGTCTGCAGCAGAACTGCCTGGCGCGTAACTGTCTGGCTGGCGGAACTGGCTATGCTGGGCGGGGCTAGCGGATAAAGTGCGTGGGCTGCCAGGTTTCCTTTTCAGGAAGTCCGTATTTTTCCTTACCCAGGGCGATGCTTTTCATCAGGAAGGTCATATTTCTGGCCAGGGTGCGCATGGTCTGCAGACCTTCGGCGTCCTTTTCGGCTTCGCCGGGCTCCCGGCCGTGCACGCTGTTCCAGTACTGGCTGGAGGCAACGGGCATACCGCAGATAGTGAAGTATTTGTTCAGCTCATCGAAGGTGGCCGAGCAGCCTCCGCGCCTGGCGATGACTACGCTGGCTCCGACCTTCATAGTCTTGTCGAATGGAGTGCTGAAGAAGAGTCTGTCTAAGCAGGCGATCAGGGTGGCGTTGGCCGAGGCGTAATAAACGGGGGAGGCGACCACTAAGCCGTCGGCTTCGGCGAACGTGGGGGCTAATTCGTTAACGATGTCGTTAAAGACGCACTGTCCCTTGGTGTGGCAGGTACCGCAGGCGATGCAGCCGCGGATGTCTTTATTGCCGATGTGCACGGTTTCGGTCTGGATGCCTTCTGCTTCGAAGACCTTTTCCATTTCTTTCAGGGATAGCGCGGTGTTGCCGTTGGTTTTGGGGCTGCCGTTGATGATCAGAACTTTCATGTTATGTCTCCCGTATGCTGATTGCCAGCGTTTTTTCTAGCGCTCTGTGAACAGTTTCCTGTTGCGCTGTGAACAGTTTCCTGTCGTGCTGTAAATAGTTTCCTGTCGTGCCGTGAACAGCTCACAGCAGATATAAGGTTATGATGTCAGAGCTTAACTAAATAGCATTAAGCTGCGGTTCCGCTGTGTCTCTGAGCCAGGGGCTGATGAGCTTAATTATTAAAAGCTCCCGCCCAGATTGTCCAGGGTATTAATTATTATTTTGCAGTTCGGAGAAACCTGTTGCATTACCAGGCGCATTTTGTCGTAGGGTATTGCTACGCATCCGCCGGTGAAGGGCTTTCTGTCGCCAAAGCAGTGCAGGAAAATGGCCGAGCCTAGGCCGGGGGTGCCATCTTCGTTGTAGCTGATATTGAGGCAATAGCGATAGTGAATGGGATAGTCCATTATGCGCTCGCTGTTTTTGGTGTCCAGATCGGGATAGTCCTTGAGGCTGACCAGCTCATTGTAATGCCCGCCGGGGCGGTCGTCGCCCGACCAATAGGTGTCGGGATCGGCTTGGACGTAGGGGATAGCGCAGCCGGGGTCCTCGTCAAGGCCGAAGGCGCGGGTGAAATGGTAGCCTCCTACGGGCGTTTTTCCGTCGCCCTCTTTGGTCTTGCCCAGTCCCTGTCTGCCGATGAAGCCGGGGGTGGACATGATCATTTTCCAGATGCCGTTTGGGTCTTTCTGGTGCATGGACACCCAGGCTGTGGTCTTTTCGTGGGTAGCTACGACGATAAGCTGGTCGGTCATGGATGCTATGGGCAGATTGACGACCCATTCTGGGGAGTCCGCCGCTTCGGCTAAAAGCTGGCTGCTGCTTTCTTGGCTGGCGGCTTGTTTGGTGTCGGCGGATTCCGCGTTTTCATGGCATTGCGCACACATGCACTTATGCTCCCATGCTAATAATTCTTCTGGGGTGTTGCTCTGGGGTTCGGCTGGAGCGCGGTTGGTTTCCTGCTGATAGACTATAGGCGGATGCGGGGTGGTACCGGAGGGAGTGCTGATGGGCTGAGCCTGGGCGTAGGGGAGCGCGGCGGCGAACAGCCATAATGCCGTAAATAAATGCTTCATTCTGGCGTATCTTATCTCTTTGCTGGGTGGTTTAGCTAAGCGTTTGCGCCAGCGCTATCGCGCGTTGGCTGCGTGTAGCTTTAGCCCGCCAGTCTTTTTTGGGCAATATGGCGATGTTCCTTTTTGGGGCTGCGGAATGATATATTTAGCGCTGTACCAGCTTCCGCGCTGGCACTGCTTCGCTGCGCTCAGATGTGCCTTTCGCGGAACTAGTTACGCGCTACGATTAGCTCACCATTTCCAATAATAAAAGTTAAAACTTAACTAATTGGCACTAGGTTGTATTTTGGGTTGTCCTTCTATGAGTTTTCTAATGCGATCTATAAATTCTTTTTCAGCTTTATCCAAACTGTCCCTAAACGAATTGTAATCGCGCTCGCCAGTGATCGATGGAATCACTAGACCGCGTTTTATTACCAGAATATCGTTTCCTTCGGTAACATTTCCGTCAAACGTGTTGCCTTTATTCATACGCAAAGTAGTTTCTTCTATATCGTCGGAGCTTTTAGGATATAAAAACAGCCCTAATTTAGCACTGAATCTAAACATATAAGCTAAGATTTGCAGGTAATCTCCGCTATGAATATTATACTCAGGCTTATACTTGGCATCGGCAATAACAGGAACAGCGCATTTCGGTTTTCCAATAAAGTCGGGATAGATTCGTCCTTGCTGTCTATTATTTTTGTCAATTATTTCCTTACTAAATAATTGCTGTGCTCCGCTATCTCCTTTTCTGGCCTTATTCCTCGGGTGATGGAAAAGGTCACCGATGAGCTTATTGACATACTCTTCCCACAGCCAGGCTCCGTCAAACAATATGCCGTAAATCTTCTGTTTGCCTTGACCAAGCTGGTGCTTTTCGTTTAATAGTATCCAAAGGCAGAGCTGCTGCAGGGTGCGATACTCGTGATAATAGGCGTGTCTGATGGGGCGTTTTTTGTTTTCCTCTATTATTTTGTTCCTGTCCTTTATGGCATATCCCGGCGTGGCCCCGATTACCAGCTGAATCTCGTCTTTGACATTGCTGAGAATATTGCCGTAACCTTTGCTCTTAATGTAGTCAATGGTGAGGCGAATGAGCCTAAGCAGGTAATTGTCGCTGGAGTGCTCGCGCTGATTGTAGGCGATTTTTCCCACAAAGGGGGTATTCATTTTGATATGCCTGGCGACGTCAATCGTGCCCTTTACGTTGGCATCGTTATACTGACGGCGGATATAGGTTTTAAAAACGCCCTTGCGCATAGCTGTTTTTAGGTAGTAGGGGAACAAAAACAGCAGCCAATTGAATAGTCTGTTATCGCGATTCGAATCCGTCTTGAAATCGATGATGCTGGGCAGTTCTAACACCTGTTCCAGCAGGTATTGCAGGAAATAATCGTTTTCTACGCCGTTTTCATCGTCTGTGTTTGTGGAGCTAAAGCGCGAGCGTATCACTAATCGCTCATGTACTATTTGCTTTTGATCATCGGGGGCATTAGGGTCATCGGTTTTATCGGGGCCATCATAGCCTAAATAGCCCATGACATTGGAGGTGCGATACCCTTTATCTTCTTTATATAGGATAACTTGGCTTTCTTCTAGACCATCATCGCTGTCTTTTTCTTTGAAGGC
>JAFSXO010000281.1 GCA_017444045.1 bacterium
AAGGCGGTGCCATCTCCAACCCCGACGAAAACCGCATGGTAGGCCACTACTGGCTGCGCAACTCTGAGCTGGCTCCCACCCCCGAGATCCGCAAGGCCATCGACGACGCCCAGGATCAGCTCGTAGACTTTGCCAACAAAATCCACGAGGGCTACATCCGCCCCGAAAAAGCCGAGCGCTTCACCCACGTTCTGGTTGTAGGCATCGGCGGTTCAGCTCTTGGCCCCCAGTTTGTCTCCGACGCCCTGCGCAGCGCCAGCGATCCTCTGAAGGTACACTTCTTTGACAACACCGATCCCGACGGCATGGACCGCGTCATAAGCGAGATCAACGGCGACATGCACCGCACCCTCGTGCTCGTTCTCTCCAAATCCGGCGGCACCAAAGAGACCCGCAACGGTATGCTCGAGATTCAGAACGTCTACGACCGCATGGGACTGAAATTCGGCAAACACGCCGTAGCCGTTACCGGTGACGGCAGCGAGCTTTACAAATACGCCAAGATTCACGAATGGCTGGCCATCCTGCCCATGTGGGACTGGGTGGGCGGACGCACCTCAGAGACCTCGGTAGTGGGACTGCTGCCCGCGGCTCTGCAGGGACTCGTTATCGGCGAGCTGCTAAACGGCGCCGCCGACATGGACAGCCTAACCCGCAAAAAAGACATCCGCCAAAACCCCGCCGCCCTGCTCGCTTTAGCCTGGTACAAAGCCTGCGGAGGCCACGGCAAAAAGGATATGGTCATCCTGCCCTACTGCGACCGCCTCTGCCTGCTCGGACGCTATCTGCAGCAGCTCATCATGGAATCCCTGGGCAAGGACAAAGACCTCGAGGGCAATCTCGTGCATCAGGGACTGACCGTTTACGGCAACAAGGGATCGACGGACCAGCACGCCTACGTCCAGCAGCTGCGCGACGGCATCGACAATTTCTTCATCAACTTCATCGCCGTCCTGCGCAACCGCTTCACCTCGTCAATGGAGGTTGAAGAAGGCATTACCACCGGAGACTATCTGTCCGGCTTCTGGCAGGGCACCCGCCAGGCCATCACCGAGAGCGGACGCGCCTCGATACTGCTGACCATCCCCGAGGTCAACGCCTACACCATTGGACAGCTGATCGCCCTCTACGAGCGCACTGTGGGCTTATACGCCTTCCTGATCGGCATCAACGCCTACCACCAGCCCGGCGTGGAAGCCGGCAAAAAAGCCGCCGGCAAGATTCTTCAGCTGCAGGCTAAAATGATCGCCGCCATCCAGAAGGCCAAGCAGCCGCTCAGCGTTGAAGAAATCGCCGAAGCAGTGGGCGAAACCGACCTGGAAAAGGTGTTCCATATCGCCCGCCATCTGGCCGCCAACAACCGCGCTGGAATCGTGCAGGACTCCATAACCATCGACGGGCGCTTCTTGGTAGACCCCAGACTCGTTTGAACGCAAGCAGTCTCACGCAGCCAATCAGTGCCATTAGCTTAAGTTATTATCTGCATTAATATAGGGACATTCAGCAAATGAACAACAGTCAGCTCGAAAACATCATCGGCGGGATCGTCGGCTCCATGGAGACTGCCGACAAAGCCAGAGAGCAGGCTCTGCCCCTGCACCGCCAGGCCATACGCCAGTGCAGTTTGGCGATCCGCGCCGTCCATCGCCGCGAATTTGACAGCGCCCGCCAGCAGCTGCAGCAGGCCAGCGAAACCCTGCGCGAGGCCGCCACACTCCTGCAGCCGCATCCAGAGGTATTCTATGCCGGCTTCCTGCAGGACGCCCAAAAGGAATACGCCGAAGCCAGCATAACCCTGGCCATCGTCACCAAGTCGGCCCTGCCGAATCCCCAGGATTTACACATCAGCGCCGCCGCTTACGTCAACGGCCTGGCCGAAAGCGTAGGCGAACTGCGCCGTCACTGTTTAGACAGAATGCGCCAGGGAGAGCTGGCCGAATGCGAGCGCCTGCTGGGCATAATGGACGAGATATTCTTCCTGCTGACCACCGTCGATTTCCCCGATGCCATTACCCGCGGCCTGCGCCGCAATACCGACATCGCCAGGGGTTGCCTGGAAAAGACCCGCGGCGAGCTGACCGCCTGCCACGAGAACCAGCATTTAATCGCCCAGATGAACCAGCTGAAAATCGCCATGACACACTGCGCTGACCAGCCGGCCCCCAACCACTGATATGTTATTATTAGTAGCGACCAATCCGACCATAGACCGCCTGATCACCCTCCCTGAGCTGCACCCCGGCCAGGTACACCGGGCCGCGGCCGTACAGTTCAGCGCCGGCGGCAAGGCTATCAATGTGGCCAGAGCTGCCCATGGTTTGGGGATCGCCGACCAGCTCTGCGTGGGCTTCCTGGCCGGACATGCCGGGCGCTTTCTGCAGGAGCTGGCGGAACGCGAGCATCTGCCCTGCTGCTGGCACTGCGCCGCCCAGGGCGAAACCAAGATGAGCCACCTGCTGCTTCACGCTCAGGGCGACACTACGGTGATCAACGAGCCCGGCCCCACTATGGCGCCAGAGGACTGGAACGGATTTAAAGAGCTGATCTGGGAAAAGGCCCAGAGAAGCCGGGCCATCGTGCTAGCCGGCACCACTCCCCCAGGCGTGGCTCCGGAAGATTACGCCGCGCTGTGCCGCCGCCTGGCTTCCCTGCCGACCCAGGTATTTATCGACACCCCTGGAGCCACGCTGCAGGCGGTTCTCAGCAATCCCGCGGGACTGGCCATCAAGGTCAACAGGTCGGAGCTGGGCCAGGCTCTGGGTCTAGACCTGACTATGCCGGGCAAGCTGGTAGCGGCCATGCGCGTGCTCATCGGCAGCGGCGCCCGTCTCGTAGGCGTCACCCTGGGAGCAGAGGGAGCAGTTCTGGCCGATGCCAACGGCATTTACCGCACTGTCAGGTCTCCCCGCCCCCAGAACTGCATAAGCACTGTGGGCAGCGGCGATTCCTTTACAGCCGGACTGGTCGCCGGTTATCTGCGCGGCTGGGGCACCCAGGATTCGCTGCGCCTAGCCGAAGCCTGCGGCATAGCCAACCTGGAATCAGCTCAGCCCGCCAGCTTCTCCGCCGAGCGCGCCCAGGCGCTGATGAGTCTCATACAGACTTCTCCTATTTAATCAGCTTCATCTGGGCGGTGTTTACGCGCTAAAACCTGTTCGCGACATAGATGAACAGCGCTGACAAAAGCCTATCTAAATAAGACTAAAGCTAAAATTGCCCCGAAAAAAGGTTAGCAGTCAGCAATGCAGAATAAACAGATGTTTAAGTTGGGCGTTTATTTCGTTCCAGCTTAGTTGTGTGTTATCAAGGAGAATAACCATGGCGACCATTTTTACGCGCATACTGAACAAAGAGCTGCCGGGGCATTTTATTTACGAAGACGATATGGGCGGAGTTTTCCTGTCCATAGCTCCCATCACCCCTGGACACGCTCTCGTTGTTCCCCGCCAGGAGGTTGATCACTGGCTCGACCTATCCCCCGAACAGCTAGCCTGGTGCTACAGCACCGCGCAAAGGGTCGGAAAAGCGCAAATGAAAGCATTTAAGCCCCGCAAGGTTGGGCTTATGATCGCCGGGCTAGAAGTCCCCCACACTCATCTGCATGTAATAGCCATGCGCGACGAAAGCGACCTCAATTTTGCGAAGGCTCAAGAGGTTC
>JAFSXO010000282.1 GCA_017444045.1 bacterium
ACGAGCCTGGCACAGATTTGAGCCAAGGACTGCTAGCCGCAGTTCAGGAATTGCTCCGGCGCAAAGCGGCCTGCGGCGAAAAGGAACTGAAACCGCAGCTGCCAGTAATCAGCGAATTTATCAAAACAGAGTGCAGCAGGCTGAAAGAAGCAGCCGCATCAGCTCCTCAAGACAGCAGATGCGATTTCGCTGAATTGAATGCGGTCTTTCGCCACGCGCTTATGCAAGCGCATACATAAAAGCTGTCCCCAAGCTTCCTATAATAAGGTAAGCTGTCAACTGTTCGCCTTATTCAGATTAGACAGCAACTGAATAATAGTAACGGCGCGCTCTTTCAAGGCAATAATACCGCCCGCAAGAAAGCAGCGCGCCTTTTTTTAGTGCGCTAGCCTTTCCCTAAAATAAGGCTGTTCAGCTTCTGGAACACGCAAAGCATTCATCGCATCTTGCAGGCTTAAGCCCAAAGTCTCCATTAAATTCCTCAGGTCAGCAGTTATAGCTTCAGTGCGCCCTTCAGAATGTCCCTCAGCCATACCTTCAGCGCGTCCCTCAGCGCGGCCCTGGGCAATATAACGCGTCCGCCAGCAAATCATGTTGCCTTCGGAATCAAGTCTTGTGTTTATGTCCTCCTCCGTAACATGCTTATATTCCTTGTCCAATGTCAATTCTGCGCTCATATCTTCCCCCGAAATATGCTCTAATATCATTCCAAACAGCTGTACCCAAGCTTCCTTATTAAACGAACCGCCACGAGACGAAGCGAACTCAATAAAATTATGCCACTTTCTATTGAATATGTCCAATCTGTTGGTCTGAAAGCTGTCGAACATCAGCCTTATTAGGCTGTTTTTATCCCCTCTAAGCCGGGCTCTAATGACATCAACCAGAGTAAACCTAAAATGCACAGGAGTCTTATTAGAGACACGCGCCGAAGCAGTTTGCCATAGCCTGCCCACCTCTAGAGGACCACACCAGCGCGGCCAGCCCGTATAGAACACCACAGGAAGTATCTGCGGCAGAGGAAAGGCTTTCTCCTTGGGGAGCTTTTCGGCCAGATTCAAACAGAATTGGGTAAGATAATTTAGCATCCTCAGAGCCATGTAATAACAGGAACGGCTTTGCTGCTCCAGCAGCACCAAATAAAACGTTCAGGCAAACTGTCTGGCCAGCCGGCCGTTGCCCTCCACAAAGCCCATCTTGTGCAGATAATCCACAGTCGCGGGATCAGGATGCACGAAATACGCCTCACTTAGCCCAGTCTTGGCTATATGCTCATAGGCAAAACGCCCCACCGAGCAGTCACGGTATTCGGGAATGCTGTAATCAAGCTCCAGGCGCACAGACGCATCCTCCAAAAATCCCACCTGCAGGCCGACCAGCTCACTGCGGGAAAGAATAAACTGCGCATAGTTGTAATCGCTGCTGTTCGCGGCAAAGCCAGGAAAGAACTTGGCAATATCCTGGCTATACCGCTCCACAAAGCTGCGGTACATACCTTCATTCACGGCACAAGGAACAATATAATAGTTATTGCTGTGGTTATTTAATACGCGCAGCAGCTGATAAATATTGATGCCCACGATAAAGAAATTGCATAGCGCAGTAGGATAAGCGCAAATAAGCAGACTGTAAACCGCACAGGTAAAGCTGCCTACAGAATTAACCACGCGCAGCTTGACGGTAGATGTCATAATAAAAGAAAGAATCACGATTAACGAGCCGATATACCCGATTATTTCGTAGACAGTGGCGTGACTCATAAAAAATGCCTCCTTGCAAAACATTTGAAGGCGGCGTGCTGTTGACACAGATTTTGCGAGAAAAACTGCGGTGTCGTTCGCTGCTCTTATGGCACATGGCCACATTAGGCCATATTATTGAAGCAAGTCAGCTTAACATATAATCGTTATTTTTTCAAGCACACAACGAATAAACGCAAACAGCGCTCATAATATCTCCACCTCAAGAGGGCCACACCAGAGCTGCCGGCCCGTATAGAACACCACAGGAAGCATCTGCGGCAGTGGAAAGGCCTTATCTTTGGGGAGCTTTTCGGCAATAATCAGAGGGGGAAGAATACAGACCTTGCACGAAATTAAGAGATTTACTCGCAATCTTGCCCGCTGGAGGCCAGTTTATAATCGTGTCTGAACAGTTGATTCTAAAAGCCCCTGTTTCAGGGGCCACCGTAGCTATCGAGGACGTACCCGATCCGGTATTCGCCAGCAAAATGGTGGGAGACGGACTGTCGATCGATCCCACTTCCCCCTTTCTCCTGGCTCCCTGTTCGGGAAAGGTTTTGCAGATTCACCCTTCCTGCCACGCCCTAACCATCAAAAACCCCAAAGGCCCTGAGATTTTAATGCACATAGGCCTGGACACCGTAGGCCTAAAAGGTGAAGGCTTTAAGCCGCTGGTTTCCCAAGGTGACGAAGTAGTGGCCGGAGATCGGCTGCTGGAATTCGATGCCGACCTAATTGCCTGCAAATCCAAAAGTCTGCTTACCGAGATTCTAGTCACCAACACAGAGCTCGTCGAAGCGCTTGAGGTTCATCACGGGCAGGCCGTTGCCGGCGAGACAAATATTCTAACTATAACTCTGCGCGAAGATTTTTCTACCGCCCAGGACAAAAAAACCAGCAGCGAGCAGTATGTTTATTCACCGCCTATCGTTGTGCGCAACCCTCAGGGTCTCCATGCCCGCCCTGCAGCCAACCTAGTGAATTCAGCCAAACGCTTCAAGTCTGACATAGAATTGCTGCGCGGCTCACAAAGCGCCAACTGCAAGAGCGTAGTGGCCATCATGGCTCTGCAGGTAGACTGCGGAGACACCGTCAAGCTACAGGCCAGCGGCCCAGATCAAGACGAGGCCATTAAGGAGCTCACACGGGATCTCCGCAATGGTCTAGGCGAGACTCTCGCCGCCATCGCTGTACAGGAGGCCGCAGACGAAGAGCCCTCTGCTAACGACGCCCCCATCATCGATGGCGTTTACAAGGGTATTCCCGCTTCCCCCGGATTGGCACTCGGCCAAGTCTTCCAGATTAAACACCATGAATGGGTTATTCCTGAAAAAGGCGGCACCCCCACCCAAGAACGCCAGCTTTTGGATCGAGTCATCGGTCAGGCGCAAAGCGAATTGGAGAAATTAGAGCAGCAGCTTGCCAAAGACGCCTCCAAGGACAAAGCCGCCATCTTCGCCGCCCACCGCGAGCTGCTCAACGATCCGGACCTCGTAGATAACGCTCAGAAGAAAATACTTCAGGGACACAGCGCCGCCTTCGCCTGGAAGGAAGCCTTCACCTCGCAGGCAGAGCGCCTCAGCGCGCTTAAGCAAAAGATGCTGGCCGCCCGCGCCACTGACGTGCGCGATGTTGGCGAGCGCGTGCTGCGCCTGCTTCTGGGCAAAGAAGCCGAAGTTCCGGAGATGCCAGAGAACACCATCATTATTGCCGAAGAGCTAACCCCATCAGACACGGCATCCTTAGACCGCTCTAAGGTTCTGGGCTTCGCCACTGTACTCGGCGGAGGGACGTCCCACGCCGCCATTTTGGCACGTTCTTTAGACCTGCCGGCTATCGCAGGCATTAATCCCAAAGCCCTGGAGCTAAAGAATGGTCTGCAGGTTCTGCTCAACGGAGACAAGGGCACCTTGGATACCGATATCAGCGAAGCGGAGATGACTGACATCCGCCAGCAGCTAGAGAAGCAGAAGGAGCTCAAACGCCTGTACCACGAGCAGGCTGGCCAGCCCGCGATTACCAAGGACGGGCACCGCGTAGCCGTGCTGGCCAATATCGGCTCTATCGACGACGCTAAAAAGGCCATGAGCTTGGGCGCCGAAGGCGTTGGCCTGCTGCGCTCGGAATTCCTCTTCATGAATCGTCCCACTCCGCCCGGAGAGGACGAGCAGGCTCACATTTACAGAGCTATCGCCTTGGCCGTCGGCAAAAACAACCCGCTGATTATACGCACTCTGGACGTCGGCGGAGACAAGCCCCTGCCCTATCTGCCTGTCCCCAAAGAGGACAATCCCTTCTTGGGCGAACGCGGCCTGCGCCTCTGCCTCAACCGGCCAGAGATACTGCGCACCCAGTTTAGAGCTATACTGCGAGCCGCCGAGTTAGCTAAAGTAATGGTCATGCTGCCCATGGTAACCTCGGTTCAGGAATTCCGTCAGGCTAAGGAGATCTTCCAGCACGAGCAGCAAGAGCTTGGCGTAGCCGATGTGCCCCTGGGCATCATGATCGAAGTTCCGTCAGCAGCGCTCACGGCCTGCGTCATGGGGCAAGATGCCGAATTCTTCTCCATAGGCACCAACGATCTCACCCAGTATACGTTAGCTATCGACCGCGGCCATCCAAAACTGGCTTCACAGGCAGACGGCCTGCATCCTGCTGTCCTGCGCCTCATCCACATGACCGTCGAGGGCGGCCACGCCCATAGGCGTCAGGTAGGCATATGCGGCGGCCTAGGCGGCGAGCTGGCAGCGGTTCCTATCCTAATTGGTTTGGGCATCGATGAGCTTAGCGTGGCTGCCCCCGCTATAGGCGCCGTAAAATACACTATCCGTCAACTGTCTTACCAAGACTGCCGCGCTCTGGCCGACAAAGCTTTGGGCTGCGAGAACGCCGCTAAAGTGCGCGAGATGTTGGAGGCCCAGAAATAATGAATATGATCAAAAATGCTTTTGCCCAACTGCAAAAGCTGGGCAAGGCCCTTATGCTGCCGGTATCTGTGCTCCCGGCCGCCGGTATTCTTTTAGGTGTCGGCTCCTCAAAATTCAGCTGGATACCCGCCAAAGTAGATGCCATCATCAAAAGCGGCGAGCTTTTTAACAATACGGGGATACTTACAGGTCTGGCTATCACCATGCTAACCCTGATGAAGGCTTCAGGTGACGCCATATTTGAGACCATGCCTGTGCTGTTTGCCATAGGCGTAGCTCTGAGTCTGGCCAAAAACGACGGCGTTTCGGCTCTGGCCGCTATGGTAGGCTATGCGGTACTAGTAGCCACTATGGGCGTAATGGCCGACCTTCTGGGCATGAATATGAACGAGGCTCAGGGTCTTACAGAAGATATTCTGGGTTTCCATACCATGAATACCGGCGTATTCGGCGGTATCATCATCGGTATATTGGCAGGATGGCTGTTCAACAAATACTACCGCATTGAACTGCCTCCCTATTTGGGCTTCTTCGCCGGCAAGCGCTTCGTGCCCATCGTCACCGCCTTCGCCGCCATTATCGTCGGCGTTATTCTGTCCTTCATTTGGCCCCCAATTGATGAGATCATTAAAATGGCCGGCGACTGGGCAGCCAACAGCAATCCCACCCTGGCAGCTCCTGTCTATGGTCTAGTTGAGCGCGCCCTGCTGCCCTTCGGTCTGCACCACATCTGGAACGTGCCATTCTTCTACCAGATGGGCAGCTTCCCCGACCCCGCCGAGCCTGGCAACTTTATTCACGGCGACATCGAGCGCTTCCTGAACGGCGACCAGACCGCGGGAATTTTGGCCGGCGGCTTCCTGTTCAAAATGTTCGGCCTGCCCGCTGCGGCCATCGCCATTTGGCACAGCGCCAAACCCGCCCGCAAGGTTGCTATCGGCGGTATGATGAGCGCTGCCGCGCTGACCTCCTTCCTTACCGGCATAACCGAGCCCATCGAATTCTCCTTCATGTTCGTGGCGCCTATCCTGTACGTTATACACGCGATTTATGTAGGACTGGCCTTCTGGGTCATGCGCCTGGTCGACGCCCACATGGGCTTCACCTTCTCACAGGGCTGCATCGACTTCTTGCTGCTATACGCAAGAGATATCCGACCGTGGACGGTATTCATCCTCGGCCCCATTTTTGCGGCTCTGTATTATGTAACCTTCCGCTTTATGATCGCCAAGTTCGATCTCAAGACCCCGGGACGCGAAGATGAGTTGATTGATGCCGAAGGCAACGAATACATTCCCAAGATGGGCGAGCTTCCCGCTCAGGTTATTGCCGCCCTCGGCGGACGCGCCAACATCGCCAACCTCGATGCCTGCATTACCCGCCTGCGCGTAGGCTTAGTCGATCCCAACAAGGCCGATCACGATGCCCTAAAGAAGCTAGGTGCGGCCGGTGTGGTCTCAGTAGGCGACGGCCTACAGGCGATCTTCGGCACCAAGTCCGAGAATCTCAAGACCGACATCGAAGAATACATGCGCAATAACCCGGTAACTGCAGAAGAGCAGGCCGCCATCCAAAAAGCCAACCAGCAAAGCAAAGCAGCTCTTCCTGGCGCTGACGAGGCTTCCTGGCTTACCAGGGCCAGCGAAGCTAAATACCAGGATATGGCCCGCAAAATGCTGGCTGCTCTTGGAGGCCCCGCCAACGTGCTGTCTGTTTCATCGATAGCGCTGACCCGTGTGCGTCTGGAGCTCAAAGACGCCGGCAAGGTCAATGCCAATGAGCTGGCCAGCCTAAGCGATACGGTCATGGAGATCCGTCCCGGCCTATATCACCTGGTAGTAGGCCTGGAGGATGCGCCAATCCTGGCCATAGCAATCTCCAATACCAAAGAATAAACGCAACAGCACTGCCCGGCAGATAGGCTAGCCAGCCGCCCTTGTCGGGCAGTACTGTTTTTAGGCCAAATAGACACTCATCTGCCAAAGGAAAGCAAAAAGGAGCAGTACGGCTATGGATCAAAAGCAAGTGCGTTCGGTTTTGGAGCAGTTAGCCTCGGGGACAATCGATGTAGATACCGCCTTACTTCAGTTTAAGAAGGCTCCCTTTGAAGACCTGGGCTTTGCCAAGCCAGACTATCACCGCTCCCTGCGCCAAGGCGCTGCCGAGGTAATTTACGGAGCAAGCAAAACGCCGGATCAGATATGCCAGATAGCTGCCGCTTTATACGCAGAGAACCAGAAGGCCATACTGATAACCCGCTTAACCTCCGAGGCAGCCGAGCATCTGTCTCAGACTAGCCTGCCTTTTCAGTACGATCCTATAAGCCGCACCGGCATTGTCGGTTCCGTCATAAAGCCTGACGGCAACGGCACCATAGTGATCGCCACCGGCGGCACCAGCGACATCCCAGTTGCCGAAGAAGCCGCGCGCACAGCGGAGATTTTGGGCAACCGCGTTATCCGGCTATACGATGTGGGCGTGGCCGGACTGCATCGCCTGCTCAGCCATCTGGACGAAATCATGTCTGCCCAGGTTATAATCGCCATAGCGGGCATGGAAGGGGCGCTGGCCAGCGTAATCGGCGGCCTAGCCGACTGCCCGGTAATAGCTGTCCCCACCAGCGTGGGCTACGGAGCCAGCTTCGGCGGGATATCGGCGCTTCTGTCCATGCTCAATTCCTGCGCCAGCGGAGTCAGCGTGGTCAATATCGACAATGGCTTCGGAGCCGGCTACTTAGCCAGCATGATCAATCATCAGAAATGCCGTACAGAAACAGGCCATACGGAAGCAAAGTAATTAAGTTAACATTTCGCAAACATATTCGCGCTGCACCAGCTTCCGCGACGGCACTGCTTCGCTTTACTCAGATGTGCCTTTCGCAGAACTGGTTACGCGCTTTAATCGACAAACAACAGCCATGCATTGTACCTGCATGGGCTTAACTAAATGACATACCATACGAAAGAAAGCACGCTATGAAAAC
>JAFSXO010000283.1 GCA_017444045.1 bacterium
ACAGCCCAAATTCCTGCCGATGAGCGCAAAAGAGCTAGCCCAGCTGGGCTGGTCTGAAATAGACGTGCTCTTAATCTCAGGCGATGCCTACATAGACCATCCCAGCTTTGCCTCGGCCTTGCTAGGACGCTGGCTAGTACACTGCGGCTACAGAGTTGGCCTAGTGTGCCAGCCCCGCTGGACAACCGCTGAAGATATAGCTTCCCTGGGCAGGCCCCGCCTATTCGCCGGCATAACGGCAGGTGCCCTCGACTCCATGGTTGCTCACTATACCGCATTTCGCAAAAAGCGCCACACCGATGCCTATACGCCCGGGGGAGAGGCGGGCCGGCGTCCAAACCGCGCTACCATGGTCTATACCAATCTCGTTAAGCAGGCCTTTCCGGGACTGCCCATCGTTTTGGGCGGCCTAGAAGCTTCATTGCGCCGTCTGGCCCACTACGATTTTTGGAGCAGCGCCCTGCGCCGCCCTCTGCTCTTCGACGCAAAGGCAGACCTTTTAGTCTACGGCATGGGAGAGCAGCCCTTAGTGCATATCGCCGAGCGGCTTGAACAGGCACTAAAGCAGCATATACCGCTTAAAAGCGAGGGACTTCTCCGTGATATTCCCGGCACGGCCATTATCGATACCGTCTGGCCAGATACAGCAGAGCAGCTGCCCTCATACGAGGATATACTGCAAAGCCCTAGTTTACTGCTGGACAGCACTCTGCGCCTGGAACGCCAGGTGCATCAGGGCGGCCCGCACTTGGTTCAGACCGTCGGACAGCGCCATTTGATTATCAATCCGCCCGCACCGCTGCTCAGCACCGCCGAATTAGACGCGCTATATGCCCTGCCATACCGCCGCGCCCCCCATCCTAGCTACCGCCAGCCCATCCCCGCCAACGACATGATACGCTTCAGCATCACCACCCACCGAGGCTGCGGCGGCGGATGTTCCTTCTGCTCACTGGCCCTGCACCAGGGGCGCCGCATTTCCTCGCGCAGCCGCCAGTCGATTATCGACGAAGCCAAAGGACTGACCAAGCATCCAGATTTCAAAGGCTCTATCAGCGATATCGGCGGACCGTCGGCCAACATGTGGCGCTGCCAATGCGCCAACCCCAATACCTGCCGGCGCACCAGCTGTTTAGTTCCCGGCATCTGTCCGTATTTCAGCGACCAGCAAATGCAGTACGTAAGCCTTCTGCGCGAGATTAGCAGCCTTCCAGGCATCAAGCACGTCCGCATTGCCAGCGGCATACGCCACGATTGGGCGCTTCACAATAAGAGCGCCTTAAAAGCCTATGTCCAGGAGTTTACCGGCGGCCAGCTGAAGATCGCCCCAGAGCACAGCGAGGCCAACGTGCTCCAGCTGATGCGCAAGCCTACTCTGGACAGCTTCGAAGCCTTTTTGCAGGAATTTTACCGCATGTCAGAGCAGTGCGGCAAGGAACAGTATCTGATACCGTACCTTCTCAGCGCCTTCCCCGGCTGTACAGACAGCGACATGAAGCGCACGGCGCTATGGCTGCGTGCCCGCAACTGGACCCCGCAGCAGGTACAGTGCTTTATCCCCACTCCGGGAACGGTCGCCACAGCGATGTACTACTGCCAGCACAGCCCAGAAGGCCGCCCCATTCACGTCGCCGTCAGCGATGCCGAGCGCCTGCGCCAGCATGCCATTCTCATGCCCACCTCTGACGCGTTTTCGCCATCCCACCAGCAGCGCCAACAGAAGAACTCCCAGCGCCGGCAGCCACCGGCTCCGCCTCACGGCCCTAAAAACCGCTTCAGCAGCAAAAAGCGCGGTAAATAATAAAGCAAAATAGCCCAGGAAACAGCACCATGTCAAAAAGCAGCGTTTTAAATATGACCCAAGGCAGTATCATGAAACAGATCGTGATATTCGCCCTGCCCATTCTGGGAGGCAACATTTTCCAGGAGCTTTACAACGTTGTAGACACGCTTATTGTGGGCAAAACCCTGGGCGTTAGCAAATTGGCCGCCGTCGGCTCCACCGGTCCGCTGCTGTTTTTTGTCATCAGCTTTATTATAGGACTGGCTAGCGGATGCTCTGTGATAACCTCACAAAAATTCGGCGCAGACGATACCGCCGCGGTAAAAAAAAGCATTGCGGCTCACATAATTATCTCCGCTCTGCTAACAATTACAACAACCCTAGTCATTACCTTAAACACGGGCCGCCTGCTTAACCTGCTGCAAACGAATAAAGACATTTATAATGATGCATACACATATATCTTTATCATGTTCGCCGCCATGCCCGGAGCGGTGCTGTACAACTTTCTAGCCTCCTCGCTGCGCGCTGTCGGCGACAGCAAGACGCCGCTACTTTTTATCATCTTTTCTTCAGTTCTCAATATAATACTGGACTTATTCTTTATTATCGTCTGCAAATGGGATGTAGCCGGCGCCGCTTATGCCACCGCCGTAGCCATGGTCACCTCGGGCATATTATGCGCTATAGTCATCTGGAAGCGCACCCCCATCCTTATTCCCGAGAGAGCCAGCTGGCGCAACCTAGACTCTATTATCTGGGAAGAGCTTAAGATCGGCATACCCATGGGGATACAGCTCTCCGTTATCGCCGTTGGATTCATAGTTCTCCAGTATGTCCTCAACGGCTTTGGCTCGGTAGCCGTGGCCGCTTTTACAGTCGGCTCCCGCGTACAGAGCTTAATGATCAACCCTATCGCTTCAATGGGCGTAGTCATGGCCACGTATGTCGGACAGAACTTCGGTGCTAAAAAATGGGACCGCATTCTGCTGGGCGTGCGCAAAAGCCTGGCCTTTACCGCGCTGTTCACCATCGTTATGGGCCTGCTGGTCTGGCTGCTAAACTCCCAAATTATTCACATGTTTATCGACAGCAACGAAGCTCAGGTCGAAGCCATGGCCCGGCAGTTTTTGGCCTGGAGCTGCCCGCTGGTATGGACGCTCACCTTTGTCTTCGTTACCCGAGGCGCTCTACAGGGACTGGGCGACGGCGTTACCCCTATGCTGGGAGGCTTTTTGGAGCTGATCATGCGCGTAGCAATTCCGCTCAGCTTTAGCACCAGCCTCGGCTATACCTCTGTGTGCATAGCCTCACCGGCAGCCTGGATCGCCTGCGGAGTAACGATGACAGTCGTGCTTCTGGTACGCATACACAGCATGCATGAACAAACAGCCGCCAGCGCCTTCAGCGGCTAGCGGCTGCTAACAATCTGATGCCAGTAACTTAAGAATTACAGCATCGTTCATTGCTTATTCATGTGCGTTAGCAATACGTTGTTGAACAGTTAATCAACTATCAGCGAAAAGACCTCGCTACCCTCCAGCAGCTCGCGGCCCTTCAGCGCAGAAAGCTCCATGACAAAGCCAAAGCCAGCCAGCTTAGCCCCCAAGCGCTTAACCAATTTAGCGGCAGCCTGAGCAGAGCCTCCAGTGGCGATTAAGTCGTCGATAATCAGCACCTTATCTTCTGGACAGAGCGCATCGGTGTGCATTTCCAGGGTGTTGGTACCGTACTCCAGCGTATATTCTTCAGAGATAACCTTGTAGGGAAGCTTGCCCGGCTTGCGTACAGGCACAAAGCCCACGCCTAACTCTCGCGCTACGGCAGCGCCAAAAATAAAGCCCCGCGATTCCAAGCCACACACGCAGGTAACTCCGGAAGCCCGAAAATGATCGGCCAAAGCTTGCACCGTCCGATCGAAAGCTTCGGGGACTTTGAGCAGGGTAGTAATATCCTTAAAGCTTATGCCCTTCTTGGGATAGTCCTCGATAACGCGCATATAGCGCAGTAAATCATAATTATCAGCAGCCATATTAGCCCCAAATCATCTATATCATACTCAATGCCAGTAACTTAAGATTCATGGCATTTGTTATTGCTTATTCATGTGCGTTAGCGCTGCGCTGTCTGTAAGCGTACAAGCTAGCACATAATTAGCGTTAGACCACGATTCTTCAATAGCTTTGATACCCCCTCTATCGCCAGCGCGTCAAATCCTCCTGCCGTTCTTTCTATTCTCGACATGCACAACTGAGCGAAGAGAAGCAGTACCGGCGCGGAAGCTGGTGCAGAGCACTGTGTTATTGTAATATGCCGGCAAGCAAGGCATAGCGAGGCTACAAGCGCGAAACCAGTTCCGCGAAAGGCACATCTGAGCGCAGCGAAGCAGTGCCGCCGCGGAAGCTGGTGGAGCGCAAGAACGAACAATCTGCCCTGCAGAAATGCTGAAGTTAACGACATTATTAGCTAACTTCAGCATTTCTGCAGGGCTATTACCCGCAAGCCAGAAAAAGCGAAAAATTGTATTGCGAGGTGCAGCTATGAGAAAATTGCTATGGAAGCCCAGCCAGTCTTATGCGCAGAATTCCAATATGAAAGCCTTCTTGGATCGGGTTAACGCTAAATACGGGCTGTTTATCTATGACTATAGGTCTCTTTACGAATGGTCTATAATGCGTCCCTGCGACTTCTGGGGCACGCTATGGGAGTATCTAGATATTATATGCTCCAAGCCATACACAGAGGTCGCCGACGATATTTACAGATTCCCGGGATGCCATTGGTTTACGGGCGCACAGCTCAATTACGCCGAAAACATTCTGCGCTTTGCGGATTCAGAACGCCCTGCCTTGATTTTCTACGGAGAGAACCAGGTACGCCGCGAGCTATCCTTCCGCGAGATGCGCCAGCAGGTCTGGCAATTAGCGCAAAAGCTTCGTTCCATAGGCATAAAGCCAGGCGATGCAGTGGCCGCATACCTGCCCAACATGCCTGAAACCATTATCGCCATGCTGGCGGCGGCAGCTGTAGGCGCGCTGTGGTGCTCCTGCGCGACCGATATAGGTGCCGGTGCCGCTATAGACAGACTGGGCCAGACACAGCCCAAGGTTCTGTTCACGGCCGATGGCTATTATTATAAGGGCAAGACCTTCCGGCTGCAAAACAATATCCAGGCTATCATAGAAGGCATTCCCAGCCTACAGCAGGCCGTTGTAGTGCACTATGCCGGCGAGCCAATCGTCTGCGAGGCAATTCCCTGCAGCAGCTGGGATGAGTTTTTAGGCTCAGAGACTGTCGGCGATTTCGCTTACGAGCAGCTTCCGGCCGAACAGCCGCTGGTCGTCATGTTCTCCTCCGGTACCACGGGTAAGCCGAAATGCTTAGTGCAGTCAGCAGCAGGCCTGCTGGTGAACCAGCTAAAGGAGCTGGTTCTGCACCACGACATCAAAGCAGACGACCGTATGCTGTATATTACCTCCTGCAGCTGGATGATGTGGAACTGGCAGCTTGCCGCTCTGGGAGCAGGCTGTTCGCTGGTGCTTTACGACGGCAACCCGTCTTATCCCGACACCGCCGCGATATGGAGGGTACTAGAGAAAGAGAAGGTCAGCGTCTTCGGCCTGTCGGCCAGCTATATCCACGCGCTGCTCGCCGCCAAGTTCAGTCCTAAAAACGAGGTCGATCTCACCCATCTGCGACAGATCTCGCAGACAGGCTCCGCACTTTCAGAAGACGGCTTTGACTATATCTATCAAGAGATAAAAAGCGATCTGCATTTCAATTCCATCGCCGGCGGAACCGACATCAATGGCTGCTTCTCCATTGGCAACCCGCTCAGCCCAGTTTATTCCAACGAGCTGCAGTCGCCTGGACTAGGCTGCAAAATTAACTGCTACGACGACAAAGGCCGTCCCCAGCGCGACGAGCAGGGTGAGCTGGTATGCGAGATTCCCATACCGTCGATGCCTTTATACTTCGTAAACGATCCCGACGGTAAACGCTATCACAGCGCGTATTTCGAGGTTTATCCCAACATCTGGCATCACGGCGATTTCGTAGTGATCCATTCGGACACCTACGGCATATCGTATTACGGCCGCTCCGATTCCATACTAAAGCCGTCCGGTGTGCGCATAGGTACCGCCGAGATCTACAATCAGGTAGAAAAGCTGCCAGAGATCGCCGACAGCTTGGCTATAGGGCAAAACTACAAGGGCGACCAGCGCATTATCCTTTTCGTGCAGCTAGCCCAAGGCGCAGAGCTAAATGACGATTTGCGCCGTTCCATAAAAAGCATACTGCGCACCAATGCCTCGCCGCGCCACGTGCCCGCGGTCATCCTAGCTGCCCCGGATATTCCGAAGACGCTAAACGGCAAAAAGGTCGAAAGCGCCGTGACCAACATCATAAACGGGCGTCCCGTTACCAACCGCGATGCCCTGCAAAATCCGCAGTCGCTCGATTTCTATGTAGCGGCAGCGAAAGAGCTTCAGTAAAAGTTTGCAGATTATAGCGCCACCCCAGTTCCGCGCAGGGCACATCTAAGCGAAGCAGTGCCGACACGGAACTGGGGCAGCGCGAATATGTTCGCAAAACACCAGCTAAACGACATCGGAGAAATTGCCATCGCCCTGACAGGTCCATTAATAAACCTGTCAGGGCGATGGCAATTTACAAGCCGAAGCTGCTAGAAACTAAATCAGCGACCCTTAAGCATAGCGATAGCCCAAGTGCGCACACTGGCATCTCTGTCCTTGGTTGCCTGCTGCAAAAACTCTTTAGTTTCGGTTCGGGAAGCTATTCTATAGGTCCGGCGGCGCAAGGCCGGATCGTCGCTAGCCAGGCACACTTCAAAGGCTCTTTTGCGCATACTGGCCTGCAAATCCGTGCTATCGCGATCGATTAGATCGAGTATTCCGTTTAGCACATAACTCTTTTCTTCTCTGCTGTCAATATCATCTATGACCTGGCGCACCACATCGGTAGCCGAACGCCCCATATCGACGATATAGCCTACGGCCAGACGCGCTAAAGGAAGGGGGGCAGCAGGGATAGAGATGCTGTCATCGGTCCAGTCGCGATCGAGCTTTTCGCCCAAAGCCCAGGCAAAAAGCCAAGAGCGCTCAGTATGGCTAAAAGCTGGCAGATTCATAACTCTAGCCAGGCATTCCTTGCGGCCATTCGCGCTCATATAGATATTGGCCATAAGGAAACAGCTGATAAGGCAGCGCAGAGAACCAGTCTTATATTGCATTCCCTGGGTCAACACCTCAAACACTTCAACAGAATCCTTGGCATCTAAAGCATCGGGCAGCGGCTCGCCACAGGCTAACCCACTAATAAACTCTAGCAATTCATCTGCTCTAATCGGCCCCAAACGGCACAGCCAAGCCAAAGCCAACAGCCCGCCAGGAGACTGCTGAACCAGCTCGCGCATAAGGGGAAGGCATTCATCTGCGCTGATCTTAGCATCGTGATAAAGCATGCGTGCAAATATATCACAATGGTTTTCATTCTGAAAATCTAACTCAGCTATGGGCTTTCCCTCATTACGCGATATAACGCGCACAGTACGATTTATCAATTGCTCCAAATGCTGAGACATCGGCACTTCTTCCACAATGTACTCCTCGATCGGCTTTCTAAAATCTTGTCAATGAAACGAAACCATCAAATGTAAAGAGTTTAACTCTTCCAATTAGGATTCCTGCCTTGATATTCGCCACTTAAGATCGTGGTCAGTCGCTCTGCTTTTGCATGATAACTACCAATTTATCTACCCCGCCTAGTTTAGTGTTGTACCATGAGACCTCCCGCAAACCAAATCCCGAGAGATAATTGATCATTAACGGAGCCGGTACAGCCGTAAACGCTTCGGACGGCTGCCTATCAACCACAACAAAGGTACCGCCGGCTTTGAGCGATTCAGCTACCTTCTGCATATAACGCTCGGTACGGGAATTAACCTTACCCTTCGTGACCAACTCTTTACCAGCCAAATCATTAAACAGATCGATCATAAAGGCCCGATCTATAGTATTAGGCTTAAATCCAGGATCTATATCGCTTACCTTTAGCGTGCTTATATTTTTTATATCGTAGTATTCCTTAAAAAAGTCGATAAAACCCAGCACATCACCATCGATGTCGCTGGCTATCACCTCTCCCTGCAAACCGACAGCCTGGCTCATGGTCAGCGTATTGCCCCCGACACCACATCCGATATCGGCCACAGTCTCTCCTATTTTAATCGCGGATCGCGGCTCTTTGAGAAGTATATCGTCCATACAGCGGCGGTATTCGCCGTTAAATTCACCATTGAACAGCTGCCGGGATAATTCATCGAGCGGCGGACGGGCAAAATGATCCGGAAATGTCAGCGATATGCCGTGCATAGGACAGCTGACCTGGTGCTGATCGGCCACATAAGGCATAGCCACCAGAGGGCAGGCCATCCACGGTTCTATTAGATCCCTGTTAGGCCTTACGCGAATAAGGAACCAGGTTCGGTCCAAACGCCCCCAGCATAATAAGGCCGCCAGCCTGCGAAGCGTAGCTTCTGTACGGGTATCGTCGCCGAACAAGTACTGGTAGATCATTTTCGCTTCGGGAACAGTCTCTATTTCCCCAGGCGTAGCGCACTTAGCATACATGCGCCAAACTACTTTCAGTTTAGGAAACAGCTTCTCTGCCTGCTCAGTCCACGCGGTAAGGTCGAAATTGCGCGTATCCAAGACCTCGGCAATTTGGGCACCTAATTGGTTGCAAACATTTTCCAGCTCTGTACCCGACAGCGAGGTCACTACAGGAGGTGCGAATACCGCGCTGGAAGGCTCTGAGCTCGCGGACAGACCTCCATTCCCAACAGGATCACTATTGCCCGGCCTTGAGCAATGCACCAAACCAAACGCCATACCGCATAACGCCAGGCAAAGAAAACCACGTCTAGCTCTATCCCAATGCACTATACCCAATAGCTCCTACTAATTCTCAACAACATCCTGAGGCAGGCTTTCCTGCAGATACGATCCATAAATATGCGAAATGGTGAAGCACGCATAAGGTATAGTGATCAGCACGCCCACACCTAGCAGAAATATACCAAAA
>JAFSXO010000284.1 GCA_017444045.1 bacterium
TCAGTTCGAAACGGCTACCAAGCTCGATCCCACCGATGCCAGCGCTTTTTACAACCTAGCCCACGCCTATGCCATGCGCGGCGATCCTCAGAAGGCCGAGCCAATGGTCAGAAGATCAATCGAGCTAGACGACAGCGGCTTAGACGCTCATATTCTGCTGGCCACGATACTCACGGCCAAACGCGATTGGCAGGAAGCGGTTCAGGAGCTTTCGCAGGTAATAGAACGAGATCCCGACAACGCCCAGGCCTGCGGCGGATTAGGACACTGCAGCCAGGAGCTAGGCGATGTTGACGAGTCTATATACTGGCTGGAGCAGGCCATACTGCTGGACAAGCATAACCCCGAATGGTATTTCTACCAAACCTTCAACTACATAAACAAAAACGATCTGGATCAGGCGCTAAAATACATCAACAGCGCTATCGCTAAAAACGATACCATTAGCGGGTACTTTATACTGCGCGGCGATATTCTGTACAACATGGGCAAGCAGAGGAAAGCCAAACAGGACTGGAAAAATGCGCTCAGATTATCAGATAAGCTGACACACGAGGTTGAGACGCGCTTAAGCGGCCAGGTTCCGCAGATACCGCGCCAGCAGGCATAATTCTTTGAAGCCGAGGGAGCAAACCTTTATACTAATAAGTAAAGGTCCAATGCCATTAACTTAAGGTTCAATGGCATTGCTTTAGGATCTATTGGCCATTGCTTAAGTTAACAATACTGAAGTAAAGGTAAGTATTAGCTAAAAGCGAAATTTATTTAACTGCGTTTTAGCGTACGGCGGGGCTGATCATCTACAGTGCTCGCATAAACTTATTTCAGAAAGGTCCTAAACCATGGATCGATTTCAAGGTCTGCTCGGTCTGGCGGCTATTTTGGGCATTGCCTATGCCCTATCAACCAACCGCAAGGCCATCAATTACAAAACAGTAGGCTGGGGCCTAGCCTTGCAGCTCTGCCTCGCTATTTTCGTTATTCAAGTCCCCATCGGCCGAGATATTTTTTCATGGCTGGGGCAGCTGGTCAACTCGCTGATCGAGTTCGCCAAAGAAGGAGCCGCCTTCGTGTTCGGCAGCATGATTCCGCCGGATCCGGCTTCCATAACCGTAAACGGCTGGGAAGATTGGGCGCACAAAATGCACGCCAAAAACACCGGCTTCATCTTCGCCTTCCAGGTTCTGCCCGCCATCATCTTCGTGGGTTCCTTGGCCGGCATCGCCTTCTACACCGGCCTCATGCAGCTGGTGGTCAGCTTTGTAGCCAAAATCATGGTTAAAACCATGGGCACATCCGGCGCCGAAAGCATTTACGCGGTCAGCACGGTGTTCGTAGGCCAGTCCGAAGCCCCGCTCTTCATTCGCCCCTACATCGAAAAGATGACCCGTTCTGAGCTTAACTCCATCATGACCGGCGGTATGTCCACGATTGCCGGCTCGGTGCTGTTTGCTTATGTCGCTATGCTCGGTCCCGATCTGGCTCCCCACGTCATCACCGCTTCCATTATGGGCGCTCCCGCCGGCTTGGCACTGTCCAAAATTCTCTGCCCCGAAGAGGGAGAGCCAGCGACCAGAAACGGCGCTGAGATCGCCGCTGACGATGCTGCCGGATCGCTCATCGAATCCATCTCCAAGGGTGCCAATGACGGCTTGCATCTGGCCCTCATCGTTGGCGCTCAGCTGATCGCCTTCATCGCGTTAATCGCCACCGTTAATGGTCTGCTGGGCTGGCTCGGCAGCTTTGTCAACGCCGACCACTTCTCCATTCAGACCATATTCGGCTGGGTGCTCGGACCTATGGCCTGGCTTATGGGCTGCCCTTGGGCCGATGCCAACACCCTCGGCTCGCTGATAGGCCAGAAGATAGTGCTCAACGAGATGGTGGCCTACACCGACCTGCTCAACCATATCAACGCCGGAACCATCGACGGCAAGGCCAAGCTGCTGGCTACTTACGCGCTGTGCGGCTTCGCCAACTTCTCCTCGGTCGGCATCAACATCGGCTGCATCGGCGGCTTAGCTCCGTCGCGTCAGGCCGAAGTTGCTAAGCTGGGCTTCCGCGCCCTGCTGGGCGGCGCTATGGCGTCCCTGATGACCGCTTCTCTGGTGGGTATTCTGAGCTAGTTTTTATACAGTTAATCAAAAAAAGGCTTTGGCTATTGCGCCAAAGCCTTTTTTGATTAACAGCACAATCATTTATGCGCGGCATTTTGCGCTGCACCAGCTTCCGCGCCGGCACTGCTTCGCTGCGCTCAGAGGTGCCTTGCTCGGAACTGGCTGCGCGCTGAAGTCTGCGCACAGCACAGATATTGAAGTCGTTATTTCCCAATGCGCATCCAGCGCTGCAGCAGATTAAAATTTTCCCAGGTGTCTACGACCGTACATATTTCCTTATCGCCAGCCATGAACGTACAGCGCCCCTTCCAGCGCCCGCTGCGCACCATATCGGTTATTTCCTCACGCTTGTACGACTTGCCGTGTACCGTTAAGACATCGCCCTCTACAGTAATGAAGCCCGTAAAGCCTTCTTTATAGGCATAATACACGCCCCCTATGGCCGTTAGCACTATCAGCGCCATAGCCGACCAGCCGTAAACAGAATATTCGGCGAATACCTGCTTCAGCTCTTCGTGGCAAAAAGCCAGCCAGAAAGCCAAGCCCACTACAGCGATGTCGATAAATATCATAACGTACATGAGCACCCGCATGGCCACACCGGTCGAAACCATAAACCGTTCGGGCACCATATCGGCTATATTTACTTTATTCTCTTCGTTCTCGCTCATCGACCCTCTCCCTTAACTTGGCAACGCATACAAAATACACTCTAGCATCGCGAATAGCGCTCGGTTCGCCAGCACCGCGGAACGAGCGCTATTCACACCTGGCAGCGACCTCGCTTCGCTATTTAGCTCCCGCTGCCGCCGGCTTAGCTTCGGCAGGCTTAACTTCAGAAGGCGTAACCCCATAAATAGACGGATCGGCATCTGGTGCTTCAGAGGCTGAAGCCTCAGGCTGTTTGGCGGGGATGACCTCGGCCACCTTTTCGTCCCACAGCGCGGCTTCATCGGCGTCCTGCTTCACTCCCTTACCCTGCCTATAGCATTCGGCCAGCTTGCTCTGCGCCTTTACATCGCCCTGCTCCGCGGCCTTGCGATACCACTTAACCGCCTCGGCATCATCGGCAGCAACGCCCTTGCCAGAAGCATAGCAGTCGCCCAAAAGCAGCTGGGCAAACGGTGCCCCCTTATCGGCAGCCCTGCGGAACCATTTAACAGCTTCCTCATCGACAGCCGCACCCTGAAAAACAGCGTCGTATTTGTCGCCCAAGGTAAGCTGAGCCAGGGCTGAATTGGTTTTGGCGGCCAGACGATACCATCTTATGGCCTCATCCTGCTCGGTGTTGGAGCCTCTATAGCCAGAATAGTAAAAGCCCAGGAAAATCTGAGCCAGCGAATAGCCCTGTCCCGAGGCCAGGCGGTACCACTTTAGAGCATCCTCAGCGCTGCAGTCTACGCCTAAGCCATCATCGTAGCATTCGGCCAAATACACCTGAGCGATAGCACTGCCGCGCTCGGCATCCTTGGTAAAGCCATCGACGGCCAGCGCATACCACAGCTTGGCGGTCTCGGGATCCTGCCTGGTGCCCCTGCCCGCGTTATACATATTGCCGAGATAATACTGCGCCAGGGCATTGCCGCCGCGGGCCAGCTGCTCATAGCCTTCAAATGCCTGCTTTAGCATCTTGTCGGCTTCAGACGGGTCGGCCTCCACTCCAAGGCCATAGCTATAACAGCTGCCCAGCCACAGCATAGCCTTGGGACTGCCCTGAGCGGCGGCTTTTTTTAGGCAGTCTATTCCCATTTTATAGCTGTTAACATGCAAATAGTGCTCGCCCAGGTCAGCTAATTTGTCTGTCATCATATCAGCGCGGGCTACTGCGGGGAGAAGCCATATCACTGCCGCCAGAATAGCAATTCCGCAGAGCCATTTTAATTTCATATCTTTAGCAGCCTCCTTACAGACAAAGAGCAAAGACTAACATATATACAATGTCGGTAACTTAGCGTCAGCTAGCCTAACATTATGACTCCCCCTAAAGGATGGCAGGGGGAGATGTCGCGACTGCGACAGAGGGGGTGGCCACAGCTGATGGGAAATTGCGGTGTTACGCATGGTGTACGCTAACTAGTACGCCTATTAACAACGTAAAGCGAACGCACATGAATAAGCAATACCCAATGCCATGACTCTTAAGTTACTGGCATTGAACATATATCAATTAAATGATTATTCTATTAATTATATCCCATATTGCACTTAATGACAAATCCGCCCAAAGAATACGGCTGAAAGAAGGAACCATACAGCCACGCCGAAATTTATAGTTTGAATATCTTTAGGGGAGCCAATACTATGAGTTCTAATGCGAAAGCCCTAACCATGGAAGAAGAAGAGGAACTTGAAAAGCACCGCACTACGGCCCAGAACAACAAGCGCTGCACCAACTGCAATGGCACATTAGTGTTCGATCCCAACACGCAGATGATGAAATGCGAATACTGCGAAGCCGTATTCGAAATACCGCGCGAGCTGGACGACAACGAAAAGGCCGCAGAAGCCAACGCGAAAGACAGCGCCAAGGCTGGAGCCGCAGGGCAAACCCCTACAGACAAGCAGCAGAAGCCCGCCCACAAGGCCCGCAACCGTAAGGGCGAACGTCCGCTGGAGGAGGCGACAGAGGACAACAAAGAAGCCTGCGACTGGGGCTCCAAAAAGAAAATGATCACCTGCAAGACCTGCGGGGCTCAGACTATTTACGATGCCGTTCAAACCATCAGCGCCTGCCCTTATTGCGACTCCAACCAGGTAATGGAAAAGAATGACGATCAAAACGGTTTAGCGCCTACGGGCATCTGCGTATTCAAGGTCGACAGAGCCAAAGCCCGCGAGCAGTTCCATGACTGGGTAAACGGCCTATGGTTTGCTCCCAACAAGCTAAAGAAGGTAGCCAATGCCGACAGCATTGAAGGGCTATATCTGCCGCACTGGACCTACGACACTCAGGTGAGAGCCACATACACCGGCGAATACGGTGTAGAAGACGATGACGACAATGTCACCTGGTACAATTGCAGCGGCAAAATCGAGCATTTCTTTGACGATTTCCTCATCCCCGCCTGCAAAAAAGAGAACAACCACATCCTTGAAGATTTAGAGCCGTTCAACACCAACGATTACGAGGACTATAAGCCCGAATACATGGTAGGATACGCCGCCGA
>JAFSXO010000285.1 GCA_017444045.1 bacterium
CTTGACAAAGAGCTGTACAATAATTAGACTCAATGCCATTATCTTAGGGAACATTAAGCCACTATCGTACCTTAACGATTGATGTCATAAAGCTTGCGATTTGCTATTTTCGAGGTCTCAGCCGTGCCCTTCAGACAGATGCTCAGCAATCTAAGCCGCATCCTAAAATATTTAAAACCATATTGGAAAACCGTAGCCTGCGCTCTATTGCTCACAATTATAGCCACGTCAACCAGGCTTCTTCAGGCTCGTTTTGTGGGCGTAATGATGAAGTTTATGTCAGAAGACATCAGCAGTCTAAAAGAAGGGCATATAGCCTTCGAGCGGCTGAATTTTATATGCGGACTTTTTCTGGCGATTATGGCATTTATGGGCATCGCCACCTTTCTGCAAAAGTATATGACAGCAAAATGCGGCTATCTGGCTATCCGCGATTTCCGCGGCGATGTGTTCCGCAGCCTGCAGCACCTGCCCATGAGCTTTTTTGACGGCATGCGCTCCGGCGAGATTATCTCACGCTCCACCAACGATATCATAGCTGCCACCGACCTATACGCCACCTTAGCCGATTCTCTCAAAAATATCCTCATTGTCGTTACCTGCCTAGGGGTCATGTTCTATCGCGACTGGCAGATGACTTTGGTAGTTCTGGTACTTAGCCCTACCGTGGCCATCGCCATATCCAAATTCGGCAAACGCATCGGTCAAAAGACCGCCAAGCTGCAAGCTCGCTTAGCCGATCTCTCGGCCATTCAGTATGAGAATGTCACCGATATTAAAGTAGTAAAGGCCAACACCCGCGAAGAGCTGGAAGCCGAACGCTTTAACGCCGCCAACGAACAGAACTTCAGCGCTCAGATGAAGGTCGTGCAGGTAGCCTCAACGCAGTCACCAGTAGTAGAGTACATTGGCATAATCGGCATAACCGTAATAGTATGGTTTGGTGTCACCCGCATTATGCAGGGCATGGTCAGCTTTGCCGACATGACCGAGTATTGGGCACTCATGGTGATGACCACCCAGCCGATCAGCTCTATTGGCACCTTCTATGGCACCTGCAACAACGCGGCAATAGCCGGCAGCAGAGCCTTCGCCATAATCGACACCCCAGCGGAGACTACGCCTAAGGATATCGCCATTACAATGCCTAAGCTAACGGGCAAGATCGAGTTTGAGCACGTCTCCTTCAGCTATGACGACAGCAAGGAGATATTCAACGATCTCAGCTTTACGGTTAATCCTGGCGAGGCCGTAGCCATCGTAGGCTCCAACGGCGCCGGCAAGAGCACCCTGATAAATCTCATTCCCAGGTTTTACGCACCCAGCTCGGGACGCATTCTGCTGGACGGCATAGACATAAGCCGCGCCGAGCTTTATTCACTGCGCAGCCAGATCGGTGTAGTCCTTCAGGAGCTGCTGCTATTCCAGGGAACAGTTGAGGAAAACATCCGCTGCGGCAATGCCGAAGCGAGCTTTGCCGAAGTCGAAAAAGCGGCCCAGCTGGCCAATGCAGAAGAATTTATAAAACAGCTTCCGGGAGGATACGAGGCACAGATCGGCGAGCGCGGCTCCTTCCTCTCCGGCGGACAGCGCCAGCGGCTGACCATTGCCCGCTCTCTCCTTAAGGATCCCCGCATTCTGCTGTTAGATGAGTATACATCAGGTCTAGACGCGGAATCGGAGAATGCCATAACCGATTCCTTAGATAAAGCCATGGAAAACCGTACCTGTCTTATCATAGCGCACAGGCTGAATACTATCCGCCACGCCAACCGCATTCTGGTGCTGGACAAAGGCCGTATCGCCGAAGAGGGCACTCACGAAGAGCTATTAACCAAAGGCGGAATTTATAAGAGCATCTATGAAGCACAGCTGAGTCGCGAAAGCCAGCGCCATACACCAGACTGCTAAGAGTTTAACTAAATGACATTGGTTCTGATTATTCATGTGCTACTAGCGCTACCATGGTAATTAGCAACTAAGCTAGCACACAATAAGCATTAAACCTCGATTTCCCCACCAGCTTTAGCCCTCTGTTGTTCATGTTTTAGCAATATAAAATTAACTGGATTTTCAAAAGCTGGCAATAATTTGGTGGAGGGCCATTTTGTATCATGGGTTCAGCAGGCCGCCTGCCCAACGGCATTCAAACGCTGGGGAAGCGGTACTTTACGAAAGGACCCACTGCCGCTATGTCAGGATTAACCTCAGTTTTTTCTATCGGCCAAATGCAGATGACCGATCTGCAGCAAGCTCAGACGATCTCCACCCAAATCGCTTCAACCGCCCAAAAACAAGAGATGGAACGCTGGAAGATTCTGCAGGACACGGAGACGAAGTGCTTTGAGATGCAGCAAGAAGCCACCATCAACCGCGCCAAGACCCAGGATAAGCTCTACAGCAAATGGGACGATTATATTAAAAGCTAACGCCAGGAGTAAATTATTCCAGCTAACCAGATTAGCATGACACTGTGGAGATGCTTATCTCAAGAGTATCTCCACAGCATCTCCATCAACTGCTTTGGCTCAACTAAATGATATCGATATTTTAAGCAATGCCATTGACTTAATGGATCAACGGCATTGGTTATGCTCATTCATGTACGTTGGCGCCGCGTTGTACTTTAGCGCACAGGTTAGCACAAGACATGCGTTCAGCTTACGATTTGACCAAACCTAAAAGGAGATAGCAATATGCTAGATACTATGCCGACAATTTGGTCTCAAACCAATTGCAGCGCGCTGCCGGCACCTTCGAGTGGCGAAGCGCTATCAGCTGCAGAGCTATTTTACCCCCTAACGAGTCTGGACACCTTTACCCTGCAGGCACAGCAAAGCGCCGTGTCCGCTCCGTATAATCATTTAACACTGCAGGCTAACCCCAGCAAGACTGAGCTTAGAAATATAGACGACCACTCCGAGAACAATAAAGGCAAGCAGGTGCCTAACGGTGCTAAAGTAAAGCAGCAGGCCGACAATGCCCAAAGCCAGCCTAGCGCAAAAAGCAAAGCATCAGAAAACGGCAAAAGCAGTGCGGACTGCCAAAGCAAATCCACGCCAGTGCAAAACGCCGTATCAAAAGCCAAAACGCCGGCTGGCGAGCAGGAGAGCACTGCCGCCCAAAGCGAGCTAGAGCAGCAGGACCGACTCCGCGCAGAAGAGATTTATTTGAGAATGCGCGCTGAACGGCAGCTGCATGCCGTTAAGATACAGGCACTAATAGCCAATCTACAGACCGAGATACAGCGCATCTGGGAAGAAGTAGCGCTCAGACGCCAAAAAATTCATGACGATATGATGGCTAAATGGGAAAAGCTGCTGTTCGCCTAGATCGTAACCGTAGGTGCATTACCAGCACTGCACTGGCAATGCTTCGCTGCGCTTAGATATGCCCGTGCCTAGCGCAGTGAAGCTGGTTACGGGCATATCTAAGTCACAATCTTACGAAAAAGAACCGTCACAAGCACAGCTCAATAACAATATATTTATATCGTGGCGCTGGAATTCTGGGCTATTTCTGTCTCTAAACGGCTTCTAGTCGCCAAATTAATGCGCATAGCTTCATTAATCCGCTCGTTGCCCTTGCGCACGTATTCGAGTCCCTGCTCTAATACCTGGCCATTGTCGCGCCCATTGTATGTCAGCATAGCTTCTATGCCCTTGTTGTAAAGAGCTATCCCAGAAAATCCCACTGCAAGCTCTTCCTGAAACTCGAAGGTAGCTTCCTCGGGTATAACTATATCGCGTATTTCCTGCTCTTTAGAGCGCAATACAGCATGTAGATCCTGCATAAAGCTTATAAATTTCTTCAGCTCCCAGCTTCCGTCTTTGACATGCGAGACGGCATCTTCAATAACGTGCAATCGCTCATTTATGGGAGTGTGACGTCGCACTGTCTGAGATTCGCTCATAAACTGCGGAAGTTTAGCACCGCACTGCACACAGTAGACCGCATTATCGCTATTCTCACAACTACATTTAGGACAGAACACCACGCCCTCCTACAACACTCATTATCCAGAGCCAATGCCATTAGGTTAAGAAAGCTATGACATTGGCATACGATGCCAATAACCTACGAGTCATGGCATTGTTTAATGCTTATTCATGTGCGTTAGCGACTTTGTGTATGCAAACGCATTTGTGCAGCACCAGCTCAGCGCCAGCATAGTTGGCTACGTTTAGACGTGCCTGGAGCGAACTGGCTATAAGTTTATATTCTTCGTTTTACAGCGCGATTTCTCCCCCTGCCTTTCGTTAGGGGCAATGTCATTTAGTTAAGCCCATGTAGGTACAATTTATGTCTGTTGCTTGCAGATTATAGCGCGTAACCAGTTCCGCGCAAGGCACATCTGAGCGAAGCGAAGCAGTGCCGGCGCGGAAGCTGGTACAGCGCAAATATGTTCGCGAAACACTAACTAAATGACTTTGGATTATCGCCCAGCAACTTTCCGCACAAAATGTGAATTATTCACAAAAACGCAACAATTCATTATTTGCTTTTTTGTACATAGTCGTTATAATTCATATGATAATGAGTTTAATCTGTACGCAGTTTATAAACGCAGTATAGACGAAGGAGAAGTTAAATGGCTATTAGCGGCATTGGTGCTGGCATTCCCAGTAACGTATACGAAAACAATATGCATCAGGTTGGCGGGCAGGCGCAGCTCACCAGCAAAAAAGATATTGCTCCGGAAAAAAATGACAGCGCAGCCAATGCTTCTTCATTTGATGAAGTAATGCTCAGCGGCGACAGTGTGGATCAGGCCAGTGATGCTTTTGAGAATGCTTCACACACCGGCGCCCTAGGCGCTACAGCCAGAGACGAGAACGCCGAGATCGATGACAATGCGGATTCCATAGACGATCTGTTCGGCACGATGGGCGGCGAAGAGGAGATCCCTGGTGAAGCTGGCGAGCCCGGCGAAACCGGTGAGGTTGGTGTACCTGGAGAGACCGAAGGCCCCGGCGAAGCTGGCACACCTGGCGCTCCCGGCGAAGCAGGTGATCCAGGAGAGGCTGGAGACCCCGGTGAAGCTGGTGCTCCCGGCGGCCCTGGCGGTCCCGATGATCCAGACGGTCCGGCTGATCCCGGTAACGCTGACGCCCCCCAGGATCCCAAGAATCTCGAAGATGCCAAACGCAGAGCCCAAGAGGCCGAGCAGGCCCGCGAGGAGTGGGAGCAGTTCATGGTAACCATGATGGCGCAGCGTCAGAAGCACTTACAGGAACTGTTAAAGATCCTCATGGATACGCAGGCAGAGATTTTCTCCATGATCCAGGAAGCCGCTGCTTATCAGGCTAAGACCTCCAGCAACTGTGCGCGCATGTGGGATGATGTAATCAGAGGCCGTTAATAGTAGCTGCTAGCCGCAAACAAAAGAGTATAATGGTCCCCGGAATTCAGACCACAGCAATGGAAAATATCGTGAATGGTAAAG
>JAFSXO010000286.1 GCA_017444045.1 bacterium
AGGGCGACTTAGTCGCTGACACCTATAAGCGCAACGAGCCCCTAGAGTTTCCTTTAGGCAAGGGCTATGTAATCAGAGGTATTGACATAGGTGTAAGCGGGATGCGCGTCAATGAAAAGCGCCATATAAATATTCCTTCATATTTTGGCTATGATGAAGTTGGCTGCGGCAATCTCCCCCCACATTCACCTATAATATGCGACGTAGAGCTGATAAGCATTGAATAAAAAAGCTCGGCCTAGCCGCTGCCCCCTGCCACTTACATGCACGCTAGCTAATCGCTAACTAATAAACATTGCACAGACACTGACTATACTTTGAATCATCATGAAAATATTCGGGATTAGCGATCTGCACTTATCGTTCAGTGTAGCCAACAAAAGTATGGACGTATTCGGCAGCCATTGGTCTGACCATTGGCAAAAGATAGCCAGCAGCTGGCGGGAAAGCGTCGCTCCGGACGACATTGTGCTGGTAAGCGGTGATATTTCGTGGGGACTGCGGCCCGACGAAGCTAAACAGGATCTGCTTTGGCTGAGCGAGCTGCCCGGGCATATAGTGCTGACCCGCGGAAACCACGATTACTGGTGGCAAAGCATAGGCAAAATGCGTCAGGCATACCCGCGTCTGTATTTTGTCCAGAACGACGCCGTAACTATACAGGGCGTATCTATCTGCGGCACCAGAGGCTGGCCGCTGCCCGGCTCCGAGGAATTTGATGACAGAGACCAAAAAATCTACGAGCGCGAATTAGCGCGCCTGCGTTTAGCTGTGCAGGCTCTGGACAGCAGCGCCGCTTATCGGATCGCCATGTTCCACTATCCGCCTCTGTTTTATAACCAGCTGGACACAGAGTTTACGGCCATACTCGAAGAGAACCACATCGATCTATGCGTCTACGGACACATACACCAAAAGTGCTTCGAGCCCCAGCGCTTCGATCTGGAGCACAACCAAATCAGGTATAGGCTAATATCAGCCGACTATCTGAATTTCGCGCCCAAACTGCTCAAGATTATTTAGCTAGCGTCAGCTAACCCCAGGCCCAGTCCCAGAAGCGCAGCCAATCTGCGCGAGGCACAGCTGAGAGCAGCGAAGCAGTATCAGCGCGCAGCTGGCGGCGCGCTGATCATTTTTCAAGCAGCTGATGAAACAGCTCCCCCATTTGGTCAGACACCTCTAAAGGCTGGCGGCTCTGCATATTGTCGCAGAGCAGCTGGTAGCGTGCATGAGCCAAGAGCTCACCGCGCAGCATATCCTCCGGCAGAAAAGAAGCCCAAGGGCCTAACCCCAGCGCCTTCGTCAGATGCCTGGCGTTGCGGAATATCGATTTGCGCAGCCTGTCAGGCGTAACTGCGGCATCCTCCAGATTAAAGCCGTTCTTAAAGCGCAGCACAAAGGGACCGACTTTTATGTGGCCAAAATACTCCTGCCAATACTCGGCCAGCAGCAGGCCTAAGCGCGTGCCTAGGAAATGGCCTACATAGGTATATTTGTCGCCAATATAATAAGGCAGCGTATGCTGATCCAATCTCAGATAGGCGGCAAAATCCCAGGCTAAGGCATACGATACGGGCGCGCTGCCTTTACTCATAAAGGTCGGCACCGCATCGCTGGAACCGCGCACAATCAGCGTACCGTCATCCTGCCGCGAAACCAGCTGCAGGGAACGCCCTGCCAAGCGTATTTTCTGGGGAACACCGCCGCTCATATCGCGATCGGCCACCCCCAGTACACGCCCTGTAGTTTCGTCGACAATTTTAATGGCCCGCAGAGAGCCGCCGGCAGAGATATTGCCGTGCATTGTGCCTTTGACGAGCATCGTATTCAGCCTGTCCGCGGGAAGGTACTGGCCATGCGCAGAGCCGGCCGCATAAAATCCCTCTTCAGCCAAGTTAGCCAAAAGATGCTCCAGGTCCGCCCGAGTATACCGCTCGCGCAAGGACAGCGGCAGACGGTTCCATATAGCTTTAGCGGTAATAAAACCTTTGGGGTTTTGCAGAGTCATCGAGAAGGCCTGCTGCACTATCACCGACAGCCTAAATGGGGGTATTTCTCCCATCAGCTGCTGCTGTTCAGCACACTGAAGCATATGGCTAAGCCGCAGTTTTTCCGCATCATTGCCGACTACGGCCAGCACCCGGCAGTACTGGCTGCGCCGATTGCCGCGTCCTAGACGCTGCATAAACGATGATACATCGGCCGGCGGTCCCCAGAGCACCACCATATCCACATCGCCGATATCTATTCCTACCTCTAAGGTATTCGTCGCCAGGCACAGTGCGTGATGGCTGTTAAGAAACGCCTTTTCAACCCGTTCACGCTCCGATTTAGACAGGCTGCCATGATGCACAAATACAGAATTGCCAAACGGAGGCAGGCCGCGCATACCTCCGCCCAGCTGCTCCGCCAGAGAGCGCGAGGGCACAAAAAAAAGGAACTTGCGCAGCTGATTTTCCCGGCAGTACTGCATCAGCTTTTCGCGCAGGGTAATGGTATTAATCTGAGGCATACTGAGCGTCCACATGCGGATAGGACGCGACTGAGGCACTACGACAGCCTCAGCCTCCTGCCCCAGATATTTTCTGGTCACATGCTCATGGCTGTCTA
>JAFSXO010000287.1 GCA_017444045.1 bacterium
ACAGCGGCGGCCTTGCAGGAGGGGGTTATCAGTCCCGGCGGCTGGTTTTATTGTCCGGGTGTCTATTACGTTGAGGGCCTGCCCTTCCATTGCTTTGTCCGCACTGGGCACGGCACCTTGGGTTTAATCGACTGCATTGCGGAATCGTGTGATGTCGCCTATTACAACATGGGCTGCCAGCTGGGGCTAAAGCGCCTGCAGGCTTATGCCAACAAATTCGGCGTAGGTGAAAAGTCGGGCATTGAGCTGCCTGGAGAGACCGCAGGCTCATTCCCTTATCCGGGCTGGAAGAAGGAGGTCTTTGGCGAGAAATGGTTCCCCGGCGACGATGCCAATACGGCTATCGGGCAGGGCTTTGTCGCGGTTACGCCCCTGCAGGTAGCTATGTATACTATGGTTGCGGCGAATGGCGGCACTCTGTACAGGCCTCAGATTATCGGCCGTGTGGAAAGCGTAGCCGCTGAGGGAAAGAAAACTCTGGTCTCTAAGCCGCAGGTTTGGCAGCGGGTGCCGGTCAAAAAATCGTATTTTGAAATAATCGCCGAGGGAATGCGCGGCACAGTGCGCTATGGTACGGCGTCGTCGCAAAGCTATGGTATTGACATGGCGGGGAAAACCGGTACCGCTGAGAATGCTCCTTCTGCCGACAATCCCATGGGACGCAACCATACTTGGTTCACGGGATTCGCTCCGATCGGCAAGCCTAGAATTGTCGTTACCGTGTTTTTGGAAAAGTCCGGCGGCTATGGCGGTAATTTGGCGGCTCCGGTGGCCTTTGCTGTGGCCAAGGAGTGGATGGCCATTCTTGCCGATAAGAAGCCCGCTCCTGTTAAGCCTGTGGAATCTTGGCTGTAAATGACGCTGCGGTTGGCAGGCAATGGCTATAAGCTAGCGTTTAGCTAACGTGTTAACATCCCTTATAAGCATTGAGTTGGTAGGGGGAGAAATCGCGCGGATAGCAAATCACTTCCGAATATGCCGGAAAGGCAGGAGGAATATTTAACGATTCCTAAGAAAAAAACATATCTTGTTTATTAACGATAATATGGTAACAGAGGTGGGATTTTGAAGTCTTTTTGCAGTGCTTTAGGTCTCTGCTCTGTGTTGCTATAGATTAGTTGCATGGGAGTATCGCTACGTATGGCAGGAATTAATTCTGGTAACGCCGGGGCTTATGAGCCTCAGGATTACAATATGGGACGAGATATAGAAGACGGTAAGCCGCTCCAGCAGGCAAAAATAATGGTTATCGGAGTTGGTGGCGGAGGCTGCAATGCTGTTAACAGTATGATTCGCGACAGCAATATGTGCGAAAGCAATGTAGAATTTGTGGCAATTAATACCGATCGGCAGGCGCTCAGATACAGCAACAGCGATGATCGTATTGTTATCGGCGAAAATACTACGCGCGGCCTCGGAGCGGGAGCTAATCCTGATATCGGCAGGAAGGCTATAGAAGAGAGCAAGGACGTTGTAGCGAAAAAACTCGAAGGCATTGATATGGTCTTTGTGACTGCCGGTATGGGCGGCGGCACGGGAACCGGAGCTGCCCCTACGGTAGCTAAGCTCGCCCGCGAGGCTGGTGCGCTCACTGTGGCTGTAGTTACTAAGCCGTTCTATTATGAAGGCCGCCAGCGCATGAAGAGGGCCGAAGAAGGTATAAAGCAGCTAAAGGAAAACGTCGATGCGATTATCGTTGTGCCCAATGACAGTCTGCTGTCGGTGATAACTAACGAGAACCGCCGCGAGGCTTTCAATTTGGTCGACGATGTCTTGCGCAGCGGTGTGCAGGGTATTGCGGAAATTATTTCTACGCACGGCGAAATTAACGTAGACTTCGCCGACGTAAAGGCGGTTATGCAGGGGGCGGGCTCTGCATTGCTTGGTATTGGCGTGGCCGACGGCAAGGATCGCGCTGTAGAAGCAGCCAGAGCTGCAATCAGCAGCCCGCTGTGGGAAGGCGCTATCGACGGTGCTAAGGGTGTGCTGTTTAACATCGTGGCTTCCAGTTCGTTTACCCTTAAAGAGTATGAGGCCGCTTCAAGGATTATAGCCGAAGCCGTTGATCCCGACGCCACGATTATTGCTGGCTCGGTTGTCGATGACACCCTGGAGGAAGAGGTTCGTATAACCGTAGTCGCTACTGGCTTCCCCACGCAGAACGATGAGCAGCCCGAGCGCGATGATTTCTCCTTCGGCGGAGCAGATGAGGATGTCATCTTTGAGCCTACTGTGGGCGGCCAGGGTACCGCGTCGCCTAGGTTTTCAGCCCCGGTAATGAACAACGCTTCTGACGATATTGTTGAACCCATCGTGACAATGCGAAGAAATCGCAATACTATGGGCAATTAGGCAATGTCGTTTAGTTAAGCATTGGCCAATATTCCGCCATTATAACTCCCCCTAAAGAATGGCAGGGGGAGAAGTCGCGCCAGCGACAGAGGGGGTGGCCAAAGCTGTTGGGAAAATCGAGCTTTAACGCATGTCGTGTGCTAACTTGTACGCTAACGCCAACGCGGCGCCAACGTACATGAATGAGCATAACCAATGCCATGAATCCTTAACTAAATGGCATTGGGCAATTAGGGAACAACGAATTAAGAATGATTGCCCTTAAATTAGCTTTTAGGAACGTCTTGCGCCGTCGTGAGCGCAGTTTGCTTACGCTCGTTGGTGTGCTGTTGGCTGTAGGCGCTTTTGTTGCGATGGTGTCTTTGGCTGAGGGCATGTATAAGCGCGTTTCTTTAGAGCTGGATGGACGGGCTGTCGATATCTATGTAGTTCCCGATTCGGCAGCGCCTCTGCCGACAGGGCCTATGGGCACCATTGGGCTTACTACCGATACGATTAATCTCGACTGGATTGCCAAGATTAAGGGTATCAGCAACGTAACCAATGTGTGTCCTATTTCTCGTCTGCAATGGACCGGCAAAAAAGGTTCTATGATGGTTATGGGCATTCGCCCGGACGACATCGAGAAGTTTTTGCCGGCCTTGCATCTGCTTGACGGCACCAATAATTTGCAGCCCGGCAAGGTTCTGCTGGGGAAGTGCCTGGCGG
>JAFSXO010000288.1 GCA_017444045.1 bacterium
CCAGCTGTGGCCACCCCCTCTGTCGCTGACGCGACTTCTCCCCCTGCCATCCTTTAGGGGGAGCTATAATGGGGATCGATTGGCCATGGCTTAACTAAACGACATTGGAGCGCAGCGAAGCAGTGCCGGCGCGAAAGCTGGTGAAGCGCTTAATTAACGACTGTACATTTTCGTTTTACTTAGGTCTTGGCAAAAGGCAAAGACCTAAGTAAAACGAAAATGTTAATATGAGTTTACCCAACGAGACTATTTCTGCTCCCGAAGCCGAGCGCGGACAGCACTACATTGTCGGCATCGATCTTGGCACCACTAATTCCGCGGTTTCCCGCCTACCCCGCGAAGGACGGCAGATGGAAGATCAGCCCATTCACCAGCGCGTATCCGCGGATCAGCTAGCCAGCCTGCGCACTCTGCCGAGCTTCCTGTATTTGCCCGGTGCCCACGAGCTGCCGCCAGGAGCTATGAGCCTGCCCTGGGATGAAGCCTGCCCCTATATCGTAGGCGATTTTGCCCGCACCCAAGGCTCGCGCATACCGGGCAGAGTCGTAGCCTCGGCCAAATCCTGGCTTGCATATAGACGGGCCGCTCCCAACGAGGCATTTCTGCCGCGGGAAGCCCTGCCAGACACGCCTAAAGTTAGCGCTGTCGAAGCCACCAGGCGCTACCTAGCCCACATCCGCGACGCCTGGGATTACGCCAATCCGCAATACCCTCTGGCTCTGCAGAACATAGTCTTAACTGTCCCTGCCTCCTTTGACGAAGCCGCCCGCGAATTAACCCTTACGGCCGCAGAGCAGGCCGGCCTCTCCCGCCTCACCCTGCTGGAAGAGCCTCAGGCCGCCTTTTACGCCTGGATGTGGCACCATCCCGAATGGTCCCGGGAGCTACAGAGCGTAAACCAGATACTGGTCTGCGATATCGGCGGCGGAACCACCGATTTCACGGTTATAAAATACAGCGAAGGCAGCCTTGAGCGCGTGGCTGTCGGCGAACATCTGATGCTAGGCGGCGACAACCTAGACCTGGCCATCGCCCATCTAGCCGAACCCCGCCTGGGAGGGACACTAGATATTCTGCAATGGGGTGTTCTGCGCCACGAATGCCGCCGGGTGAAAGAAGTCCTCTTAGGCGAGAATCCTCCAGAAGAATGTACTCTGGCCGTTCCCGGCAGCGGCTCCAAGCTGCTCGGCGGAACGCTAACGGCCACGGTCACCCGCGAAGAGGTGCAGCAGCTGGTCCTGGACGGCTTCTTCCCCTTTGTCAGCATAGACGATCCGGTACAGCAGCAGAATCGCCCGGGCCTGCGGGAATGGGGCCTGCCCTACGCCAGCGATCCGGCTATTCCCCGCCATCTTGCGGCTTTTTTGCGCGCCCACAATTTGCGCCCCGATGCGGTCCTGTTCAACGGAGGTGCCTGCCGCCCGCCCGCCATAACCCAGCGCATGTGCGCTATTCTCGAGAGCTGGAACGACGGGCGCCACGTGCGCCTGCTGACCAATCCCGAAGGCGATCTAGCCGTAGCCCAAGGAGCCGCAGCCTTTGGCTGGCTCAAGCTGCACGGCCTTAAGCGCATTAAAGGCGGCGTAGCCCGCTCATATTATCTGGGCGTAGCCGAGCGCCAGGGGCTGTGCGTAATCAGACGCAATCAGGAAGAGGGCAGCGTCGCGGAATTAAAGGAACCGGAATTAAAGATGCGACTGGGCATTCCGGTCACACTGCCGCTATATTCCTCAACCGAACGCCCCGATGACGAAATAGGCCAGCTAATTGATACCGAGCTGCTGCGGCCGGCTGGCTCCCTGGAGACGGTAATCAGCGGCACCGCACATGAACAGGGGGAAATTTCTGTACATCTGGCCGCCCAGGTCACCGATATCGGCACGCTAGAGCTATGGGCCAGCGCTCAAAACCGTCGCTGGTCGCTTCAGCTGCCCCTGCGCGGCAAGCGCCAGGCCCCTACAGCTCCGGAGCTGAATCCCGAAAGGCTGGCCCCTCTGCGCCGTCATCTTGAAGAGACCTTCCTCGCCAAGCTTCCCAAGGGCTCACACGGGGCGGCTCGGCCGCGCACCGCCATGAGCGCTCTGGAAAATGCTCTGGGTCCGCGCGACAGCTGGCCCCTGGCGCTGACCCGCTATCTATGGGAGGGCTTCCTCCAGGTAGCTCCCCGGCGGCGCAGCACAGCAGAGCACGAAGCATCCTGGTTTAACGGAGCCGGTTTTTGCCTGCGCCCAGGCGTAGGCTACCCCCTGGACAATTGGCGCACCCAGCAGATGGCCGCTCTCCTCAGCGATTGGATGCAGTTTAACAGCGAGGAGCGCGTGCGCAAGGAATGGTGGGTTTTCTGGCGCCGTCTGGCCCCCGGCCTCAGCGAGGAATGCCAGAAAGAGCTATGGCAGCACATGGCGCCCAGAATCATGCCCTCGCGCAAGCACATCAAAAGCCGCATAAAGTCGCTGTACGAATCGGAAATGAACGAGTTTATGCGCCTAGCTGTAAGCCTAGAGCTTTTAGATATGGACGAAAAGATCGCCCTAGGTCAGGTCTTAGTCCAGCGCTACTCGCCCAGCTCCGAGCTTTGCTGGCAGCTGGCGCGCCTGGGAGCACGCCGTCTGATCGGCAGCGGCTCGCACCACGTGCTGCCGCCAGATACGGTTATTCCCTGGATAGAGAGCCTGCTGGCAATAGGCAAATGGACGGCGCCGAAAGCCTTCGGATACAGCCTGGCCGAATTGGCCAGATATACGGGCGAGCGCTATATTGACGTACCGGAAGAGCTGAGAGCGCGGATCGCAGAGCGCCTTCAGGCAGAGGGTCTGAAAGATGCGGCCAGATCGGTAATGGAAATCGTTGAGCTGAATGACGAAGACCGCACCCGCCTGCTGGGCGACACTCTCCCCTTGGGCCTGCATTTAAGCCAAAGCTAAAGCCACTAATTATTCAATGCCAGTTATCTAAGAGTCATGGCATTGGGTATTGCTTATTCATGTGCGTTAGCTTTACGTTGTTAATAGGCGTACTAGTTAGCGTACACCATGCGTAACACCGCAATTTCCCATCAGCTGTGGCCACCCCCTCTGTCGCAGTCGCGACATCTCCCCCTGCCATCCTTTAGGGGGAGTTAGGATGTTAACACGTTAGCTAATCGCTAACTTATAACCATTGCCATCCTTTAGGGGGAGTTATAATGAGGATCTATTGGCCATTGCTTAACTAAACGACATTGCCTTTAAGAAAAAA
>JAFSXO010000289.1 GCA_017444045.1 bacterium
CTGCGCGGCATGTCGCCGGTATGGAGAGACCTGCAGAACGGCAAGCGCCAGTATGTGCTCTAGTCAAATAGTTTAATTTACAACAATTATTATTGCGAGGGAATAGTTTAATATGCCACTATACAGCGAAAAAGTCATGGATCACTTCCGCAATCCGCGCAACGTGGGCGTTATCGAAGACGCCGACGGAGTTGGCGAGGTGGGCAACGCCAAATGCGGCGACATTATGAAAATCTACCTCAAGATCGAGGACAGCATTATTTCCGATGTAAAGTTTGAGACCTTCGGCTGCGGAAGCGCCATCGCCTCCAGCTCGATGGCCACCGAGCTTATCAAGGGCAAGCCGCTGAGCGAGGCCCTGCAGCTGACCAACCGCGCGGTAGCAGAAGCCCTGGACGGGCTGCCCGCCCACAAAATGCACTGCTCGGTCTTGGCGGAAGAGGCCATCAAAGCGGCCATCAAGGACTATTACGACCGCAACCACATCGCCTATCCTTACGGCATGTTCCCCGACTGCAGCTGCTGCGAGCACCAGTGCGATTCCCAGATGAGCCACGATTAGCATGAGCGAGCGCAAGGTTCTGGCAGCCATGAGCGGCGGCGTCGATTCCAGCGTCACCGCCCATCTTTTAGTGCAGCAGGGCTACGAATGCGTCGGCTGCACCATGCGCCTGTACACCAACGAAGATGCCGCCGTAAGCCCCGGCAAGACCTGCTGTTCTCTGGATGACGTGGAGGATGCCCGCAGCGTGGCTCGGCGCCTGAATATTCCCTACCACGTTTTTAATTTTACCGACGGCTTTAGGGAGCAGATCATCGGCAAGTTCGCCCGCTGCTACGCCGAGGGACGGACACCCAATCCCTGCATAGACTGCAACCGCTACATGAAGTTTGCCAGGCTGCTGGATCGCGCCAAGGTATTGGGATGCCAGTATATGGCCACCGGCCACTACGCCCGCATCGAAGAGGGCGAAAACGGCTATGTGCTAAAAAAGGGCCTGGACCGTGACAAGGATCAGAGCTACGTCCTCTACATGCTAACCCAGGAGCAGCTGGCCCACACTTTGCTGCCTCTGGGCGGGCTTAATAAGCATACGGTGCGGGAGATTGCCGAAGCCAACGGCTTTATCAACGCCCGCAAACGCGACAGCCAGGATATATGCTTCGTGCCAGACGGCGACTATGCCCAAGCCGTGGAGCGCCATATAGGGCGCACCTTCCCCGCCGGCAATTTCGTAGACCGCCAGGGCCGCGTTTTAGGCCAGCATAAAGGCATTATCCGCTACACGATAGGCCAGCACCGCGGTTTGGGGCTTTGCCTGCCCCAGGCGCATTACGTCTGCGCCATCGACGCCGCTAAGAACGAAGTCGTGCTGGGGCCAACAGAAGAGCTTTACCGGAGCGAAACCGACATAAGCAGCTGCAACTGGATCAGCGGGCGTATTCCCGAAGCCCCGGTGCGCTGTAAGGTCAAAGTGCGCTACCGCGCCCGCGAGCAGTGGGCAGAGGTGACCCCAACTGGCGACACCACCGCCAGAATACGCTTCGACGAGCCCCAGCGCGCCATAGCCCCAGGCCAGGCCGCCGTCTTTTACGACGGCGATACCGTGCTAGGCGGCGGAGAGATAGTATAAAGAATAAGCTCAGACAG
>JAFSXO010000290.1 GCA_017444045.1 bacterium
GCTTTTGGCTATAGTTATACAATTATCGGTGGTTCCTTTTTTAGCGATACGGTGTCGGGGCGTAAGCTAGTGCAGGCAAAAGAGTAGGCGAACCATAGCAGTTAGCTATGCTAGTAATACAGAGGAGGGAATGTGTGCCAAGAGAAAACGAATACTTGCATTAACCGATAATGCGCGCTGTTCAGCAGAGCATCTGCGCGTGGTTCGGTGCGGTAATGTTGGCTTTTGCCGTTTGCAAAAGCTGTTGATATTGTTGATATAGGCGGTATGGTTTGCTGATGAGTAAAAATAGCTTTATAGTGCGTATCCTTTTGGGGATGGCAATAAGTGTTTTGTTCTGTGCTTATAGCGCGGAACCGGCCTTGGCCAGAGGCAGCTGGCTGCGCCAGCTGGAGATGATTATAAACAGCACCATGAACGCCCGCAGTGCGCCTAATACAGAATCCCCAGACCATTCGGGTACGTTCAATACCACCGGTGAGCGCTGCGCGTACTGCCATAAGGTTATCAGCGGCAAAAAGCACGTGCTAAACGACGAGTATGTGTGCCGCAAATGCTTAGAGCGCCATCTGCCGAAATGCTGCTGCTGTCACCGCCGCATCAAGGGAAGCTATGTAGAGTATTACGACGGCAATTACTGCTGTGTGAAGTGCTACGGCAATTCTGAGCTGCCGCGCTGTGCCGAATGCAACTGTCCGGTTCGCAGTGCAGAGCTGGAAGGCGGCGGCTATGCCTGCGACAGGCACCGTCCCGAGGCTATATGCTATGAGGATGAGGCCTACGAGGTCTGGAAGGAAGTCGAAAAGGCGTATACCGAAGTATTGGGTCCAGATTTCGTTTTGGATACTGTTCCCAATATTCATATGATGACCCTGGAAGAGCTGCAGGCGAAGGGCAAAAACGACAGCAGGTGGATCAAGGCGTTCAGCCGCACCAAAGTAGCTGGCGGCCACTATGTGCACGATATTTACGTGCTCAAGGGCATGAGCCCTGAGTATCTTCTGGAGCAGCTGGCCCACGAGGGAGCGCACTGCTGGCACTACGAGAATCAGCCGTACACTTTATCCTGCCAGCCGTCTTTTAAAGAGGGTTTCTGCGAGTGGGTGGCCTTCAAGATACTCGATGATTTAGATTTAGACAAGCAGCGCGAGCGTCAGCTGAACAATGTCGATATCGACTACAGCCGCGGCCTGCGCGATTTCTTGCGCCTTGAGGAGAAGCTGGGCTCGATAGAGGCTGTTTTGGATTACATGCGCAATAATACTACTTTGTAACGCCCTAATGATGTGAAAAAGGAGATATGACAATGAAGCTGGGAATTATTCGCTGCAGACAGACCGAGGAGCACTGCCCAGGCACTGGGTGCTTCAGAGCGCTGCGCCAGAAGACCGGAGCCTTTGAGGGCATAGATGAGGAAATTGAAATAGTCGGCTTTACCACCTGCGGCGGCTGCCCCGGCAAGAAGGCGTTTTGGAAAGCGCGCAACCTAGTTGAGCGGGGAGCGGATACTGTCGCTTTTGCTTCGTGCATCCAGAAGGGGACGCCGATTGGCTATCCCTGTCCCTTCGCCAAAAAGATGCGCGATTTGGTTGCCAAAGATTTGGGCGATAAGGTGCGCATTATCGACTATACGCATTAATCGAGACTGACGTAAGCGTTCTTTGGCAAAATCTCGCGGCCTGGGCTGGCTATCGGGAGCTTTGCCCAGCTCTGACGGCGTTTTCTTTTTTCCAGAAGGCGATACCATACTTAAGCACCCTGCGTATCTGAGGGGGCAGGCCGCAGGCGTATTTGCGTTCGTCTATCTGTTTGAGGCCTTCTTCAGCCTTAGTCTCAAGGTCTTCGTATCTGGCGGCATATTTCAGCTCAATGATTATAGCTCTGCTGTTTAGACCGTCTACAATGGCTATGTCTGTTCGCCCCAGTCCGTTTTCCTGACTGGATTCAACGTCCAGGCCCATTCCGCTGAGCAGGCCGGCTAAAAATCCGTGGTAAAAATTCTCCGCGCTGTCGTAATAGCTGATGGTGCCGTAAAGAATCTGTTTGAGCATCTCCTGGACGGTGGCTGCGTCTCCGTTCCAGAGCGCTTCTGCTAGGGGACAGAGGTCGCGTTTGGCAAGGGACTGCCTAAACCACTCTGCAACCGTCGTCGTGAAAATAGTGCGGACTTCTTTGTTGGGAATGACCAGGGCTGTTTTGCCGCTGTCCGGCTGGACGGATGCTTTGGTCAGATAGCCTGTAAGATAGAGCATAGACCATATGCTGCTCTCATGGCTATAGACGATATCATAAGTTAGGTCTTCGGTCAGATATTCTTCAATAGAGCTGCCTTCGATGAGCTTTTCCACTCTAGACCTGGTCTGAGGGCCTGATTTATTGATCAAAGTGCGGACGATGGCGTTGCTGCTGGTGTTTTTCCAGTAGGCTTGGGGCTTCATGTCTGGGTCGATCTGCAGGTCGTAAACGTACTGAAGTATATCCCATGGACAGTATATCTCCGTACCTTTGCCAAACCTGTAACCGTCATACCATTCTTTTATTACGGTTTTTCTTTCCGCTAATCCGCCTTCACTGAGAAGCGCGTCAACTTCAGCCGAGGTAAAGCCAAACTTATCCGCATAGAGAGCTTCGGATACGCCATAGCACTTGAAATTGTTCAGTCCGGTGAAGATGCTTTCTCTGGCTATGCGTATACAGCCCGTGAGTACGGCGAATTTTAGCGAAGAGTTGGTCTTGAGAGCCGCTCCCAGCGTGTTCCGCATAAAGCCGATCATTTCATCGTAGTAGTCTTTCTGCTCGGCATGGTTTACTGGCACATCGTATTCGTCGATAAGGAGAATGGCTGGCTTATTCCAATAAGCTTCCATAGCCCTGCACAGCAGAAGCAGAGCATCTTCCAGCCTGGCGGCGGTAGCCTGGCCGTTTTTCAGCAGCTGCAGACTGTCCCTCATCTCCGCGTCAAAGCAGGCAGCGTTAAACAGATAGGCGTGCTCGGAACATATCTGGCTTATGGCAATTGCGAACTTTTCCAGAGCGTGTGCAAAGATTTGGCCTTCTATTCCCTTTAGCGTCAGAAATATTGTGGGATACTGATTCATCCAGGCGGCGCAGATTTTTTGATTCTTGGAGACCTTCAGCCCGTCAAACAGCTGCTGGCTGTCTTTGCGGATATCGAAAAACTCATTCAGCATGGACAGCGCCAGCGTTTTGCCGAAGCGGCGCGGCCGCGTAATGAGAGACACTTTGGGGGGAACTCTGTCCAGCATCTCCTCTAAAAGCGCAGTTTTGTCGATATAACAATAATTATGCTCGCGAAGCTCTTTAAACGATTCTCCGCCTATAAGTATGTTAAGAGAAGACATCGCGGGCATGCTCCTTTTAGTTTAGCTCAAGGTCTATCTTATCTGTCTGCCGCCGCAAAAGCAAGGCGTCTGGCATAAAGCTATTTAACAAAAGGCTATCGCAAATCAATCGCGGTAGCCTTTTGTCGTTCTTGCTTAAGTGTGGCGGAGGTTAGTCCTTGCGCAGCTCCAGCATCTGGCGCACGTCGGCGGGAGTGGCCACCTCAAAGTCGGCGGCTTTGATGAGGCGGGCGCAGCGCTCAACCAGCTCGGCGTTGGATTTGGCCAGACGTCCCTTGGCGTAGTACACGTTGTCCTCGAAGCCCACGCGCATGTGGCCGTTGTCCATGGCCAGCGACATCATGCAGCAGGGCAGGCTGGCGCGTCCGCCGATGCCCACAGCCGTCCACTGCGAGCCTTCGGGGGTGCTGCGCACCATATAGTCTACGATCTCGGGAGAATAGGGCAGCGCGCCGGGGATGTTCAGACCGAATCCGTAGTAGAAAGGCGGCTTGATCAGTCCCTCTTTGATGAGGATTTTGCTGGTGAACACCTGGGACACATCTAAGCACTCCATGATGGGGCGCACCTTGTGATCGAGCATGGTCTGGGCAAATTCGCGCAGCAGGGGCAGATCGTTGATAACGTAGTCGTTGCCGAAGTTGACCGAACCGCAGTCCAGGCTGGCCATCTCGGGATCGAGCTGGATGGGCTGCAGGCGTTCCTCGGCGCTCATGCCGGCCGCTCCGCCGGTGCTGCACTCGATGACGATATCGCACTTCTCGCGGATCAGCTCCATGACCCGCTTGAAAACCTTAACGTCCTGGGTGGGCTGGCCGTTTTCATCGCGCACGTGCAGGTGGCAGATGGAGGCGCCGGCCAAATAGGCCTCGTAGGTGCTCTGGGCGATCTCCTCAGGGGTTAAGGGCAGAGCGGGATTGTTCTCTCTGGTGGTCTCTGCGCCGCAGACGGCCACGGTGATCATAACTTTTCTGGCCATAATAATTCCTTTGCTTATTTTTTGACAGGGTAAGCTTCAGCCACGGCTTTGAGGGACTCTTCGATGGCCCACAGGGCTTTGTCCATATCCTCGGCGGTATGGCGACCCGAAATATACCAGTGGTGATAGGGCTGCACGAAGAGACCGCGGCGGATGGTGCCGGTGTAGAACATGGTGCGCCGCGCTTTGTACTGGTCGTCGGCGTGGTCGAAGGTCAGGAAGGGCATAGGCGGAATGCCGGAAACCGTGCAGGGTACGCCGGTGCGCTTGACGATCTCGCGCAGGCGGGCCAGGAAATCGGTGCCGCGCTCCCAGATCTGGTCGAGGATGTGATCGCGCTCCAGAATGTCCAGGCACTTCATGGCAGCCACCATCTCCAGAGAGTTGGGGAAGAAGGTGCTGGAGATAAAGACCTTCTTCTCGCAGACCTTCATATATTTCTCTTTGCCGACTACGGCGCTGATGGCGTAGCCGTTGGCCAGGGCTTTGCCGAAGCAGGACAGGTCGGGAGTGACGCCGTAGCGCTGCTGGGCGCCGCCCATGGAGACGCGGAAGCCAGTGCGGATCTCGTCGAAAATCAGGA
>JAFSXO010000291.1 GCA_017444045.1 bacterium
ATTGTGGTCGGTTATAAGAATGCCCAAGCCCTGCTCCTTAAGCTGGCGGATAATATCCTGGATGGCGGCCACCGCGATAGGATCGACCCCGCTGAAAGGCTCATCCAACAGCAGATAGCGCGGCTGAATGGCCAAGGAGCGAGCGATCTCCAAACGGCGGCGCTCACCGCCAGACAGCTCGTAGGCCTTGCTCTTGCGCACCTTTATAAGATCGTAACGGTTAAGCAGCTCCTCCAGACGGCGCTTCTGCTCCTCCTTAGGCACGCCGTGAACCTGCCAGAGCAGACAAAGATTGTCCTCGACGTTGAGATGTCGAAAAGCCGAGGCTTCCTGAGGCAGGTAGCCTATGCCCTTTAAGGCGCGCTGGTGCATGGGCATGGCGGTGACATCTTCACCCTCGAGCAAAATGCGCCCGGCATAGGGCTTAATAATTCCCACCACCATATAAAAGGTAGTCGTCTTGCCCGCTCCGTTTGAGCCCAGCAGCCCTACGACCTCACCGGCAGAAACCGTAAGCTCTACCTCGTTGACCACCCGCCGACCACGGTACACCTTTACCAGCTTTTCTAAGACTATGCTCACAAGTTCTCCTTAGGCGCGCCAGCAATGTCAGATGCTATCGCGTTAGCAATCGTTAGCTAAGCAGCAATAATAGCTCAATCAGGCTAAAGAGAGCGGTCTGTGAAGGTAACGCGCACATTACCGCTCACCTCAACCTGCTTTAAATCCGGGGAAGCGACAAGATTATCGCCAGTCATCACCGTCCCTTTGCGAACGATGCGGACCCCATGGGAGCCCAAAATCTTCTGCTTGGCACTGTCCCATACCAAATGGCTGACCTTCATCGTCTCGCCTTCGGCACCCTCGGCATCTACAGGTCCATCAAAAACGACATTTTGGGTTTCCACATTGACATCAGCGGCGCGCCCGCGCACTGTAAGGCGGGGCTTGTCGTTTTTGTCCAGCAGTGACCAGACGATAGCCTTAACGCGTACCCGCTGCGTGTCCTCATTATACTCAACCTTTTGCGCCTCAAGGGACCACGGATTCTCGCCTCTGGCGGTAATAGCGGTGGTGCTCAGCGTATTTTGCTCAGCCGCGCTGCCTGACGCCTTGCCTGGCTCCTTGCCTGACGCCTTGCCTGGCTCCTTGTCTGACGCCTTGTCTGACATCGTGTCTGACACAGCGTCTGACACAGCCGCAGGTTTGCTCTCAGGGATGTCAGCCCCAGGAGAGGAAGCCGCAGGCGAAGGGGCCTTGGCTTCCGCTTTATCGGGGTTTGACGGTGTTTTGACATTCTGACCTTCGTCCTTTTTGACAGCGCTGTCAGGATGTCCATCAAAGCTTGAGACTTCGACGAGACCCGCGGGAAGTGCCGGGGTTCCGCTGTCTTCAGCCTTAGGCTCAGCTACTTCAGACTGACGCCCACAGCTGCACAGAGTGAAAGCCAAAACGGCTGTTAGTATACAATTAAACAGGCGAGGGCATTTCATGCGCTTCCACCTGCCTCATCTTCATATAAAACAAACACAGCAACCTTTTAATTTAAAACAATTGGGCGCTACTCCTGCCTACAGCAGCAATGTGTTATTTTTTGAGCATGACTGCGCCGCGATTGTGATAATCAATTAAAAAAGACCGCCTATCACAGAGCAAACTGAGCAGGTTTTAATCAAACAAAATATAAAAACACATTTCCATGTTCTTTATCTTATCTTTATATGTCGTGATAATATAAATGAGCAGGCTTAATTAGCACTAGGGCTATTTTACGCTCTAAAAAGAGGAGAGCTATCTTGTCGAACGATTACGGCTACCAGGCGTCCCAGTCTCACGGCAGAGCTACAGGCGATGAAAGCGAAAACAGCGGCGTTTCCCGTCCTGGCGGAGGTATAAACCCGTTTAGCGTTTCGCGTTCCCACGCTAACAACAGGCGTTCCGTCTCTCCCCAAAGCCCATTTATCAATGCGCAGCAGCACAGCGCACCGCCTTCGGGCGCTAGCTTTAACGGCAGGGGCGAGGCCAACACCGCGCCGCAGCAGCCGCGAAACAGCAGCGACAAAGATTATGCAGATTACGAACGTCAGTCCGCCCCCAGCTATGGTCAGTCTGCCCCTAATTACGATGATTACGGACAAGCTTCCCCTCAGTACGACTACGATCAGTTCGATCCGCATGCCGATTACAGCTATCAGCATGAAGAAAGCCAACCCGCCGACAATTGGTCCAGCGAGTTTGACGATTTTTCGCGCATTTCCCAGCAGCAGCCAATGTTCAATGGCCGGCGCAATGTGGCAGACGTTTTCGACCGGGACCAGCTAAAGCTTTACGATCAGAGCAAGTTTTCCGAGCTGCACTATATGCTGCAGACCAAACTGAGCCGCCATCCCAAGGATAAAAACACGCTGCTCGGCATAGCTATATGCAATCTAGCCATAGGCGAGCCTAAAAAATCCGCGGAATACTTTGCCAAAGCTACCGATGTCGACGAGGCTGTGCGCCCCAGCAGATTTTTAAATGAGATTCCCACCAGCGACCCCGACGACTGGTTAGACATGGCAGAAGAGCTAGGCCACTTCGGAATGATCGACGGCTCGATGGAGCTTTGCAGCAGCATTGTCGATTCTAACCAGTTTTCCGACAGAGTGCGTCGGCAGGCGCTTAAAGTGCGCGAAGCCATTCAGCAGGATTATTATGCCGCCCGCGAGCGCATAATAATCGGCAGCAATACTAACAAAAACAAAGAAGGCCTGCAAAGCGGCCGGCTATTTAACAACCTTGCCCTAATTATCGCTCCGCTCATGCTGGCGATCCTTATGGGCAGTCTGTTCTTCTATTCCATAAATCTTAACAACGGCAAACAATCACTCGGCAGCGCTATATACCGCCTAGAGCACTTAAAGCGCGGCGATACCGCCATAGAGCGCATGGGCAGCTGCGATAACGATTTATCCGATGCTGCGGATTACCTAAGCAAGGCCAAAAAGTTTAATCCGTTCAGCAAAGAGGTTTACTTCCTAGATCTGCAGAGAACGCTGCTGACTAAGGAGCTGGGCCGAGTGCGCTCCCGCAACGAAGCTACCCGCTGGGACAGCGAGCGCTGGCAGGAGGTCAAAGACAGCTGCGCCAACGCCCAGACGGCCTATGACAATCTCGGCCTCAGCACCGAGAAAGACCTGGAATTCAAAAATGAATGGCAAGAGTTTGTCATAGCCTCTAAAAAGGAAGAGAATTCATCCATTTAGCAATGTCATTTAGTTAAGCAATGACCAATAGATCCCCATTATGACTCCCCCTAAAGGATGGCAATGGTTATAAGTTAGCGATTAGCTAACGTGTTAACATCCTAACTCCCCCTAAAGGAAATGTCGTTTAGTTAAGCAATGGCCAATGGCTCCCCATTATAACTCCCCCTAAAGGATGGCAGGGGGAGATGTCGCGACTGCGACAGAGGGGGTGGCCACAGTTGGTGGGGTAATCGAGGTTTAACGCATGTCGTGTGCTAACCTGTAC
>JAFSXO010000292.1 GCA_017444045.1 bacterium
AATGTATCTGCCAGCCAGCGCCTGGCCATGACGAGCTTAGCGGTGCGCGGCAATCCGCGCTTTACGGTCAGTGCCATTGAGGCTGAGAGCAGCGGACAGCGCCGCAACTACACCTTCGATACGCTTACCGCTCTAAAGCAGAGCTGTCCCGGGGTCAGCTTTTCCCTAATATGCGGGAGCGATATTCAGCACCAGAAATGGTACCGTTTCGAGGGCATCATGGAGCTGGTAGAAGCGCTGTATGTTGTGTACAGGCCAGGCGATGACGCTGCGAGCATGGCCGATGCGGTGCGCGCAAATGTCGGCGGCAATGAGGCGCTTTTCGCCAAGTACCATTGGATCCAGACCGACGGTATCGCCATCTCTTCTACCATGATACGGAATTTGGTTTGCAGCGGGCGCAGCCTGCGCTATCTGCTGCCGGACGCTGTTGCCGATTACATATACAGCCAAGGGCTGTACAAGCCGAGCTGATAGCGCAAATGCGTTCATTGAATACATAGTTAGTTACAGTAATTGAGGTTTTTTATGGGCAAGCTCAAGCGACCTGATGTGATGTTTTGGCTGATAACGGCCTTTGTATACGAGCTGCTGGTGGCTTTGTATCTGGTGCCCTCGTGGCAGGCTATAGGCCCTTGCTATGCGGGTATTGACGGCTACGATTTCTTTCACGAGATCTGCCTGAACTACGACGTGCAGCGCTATCTGCTGTCGGGCCAGCTTCCCTGCTTTAGTGACTTGTGGGCTTATCCCAATATATATTCTTTGCTGGGCGGCTTTAAATCGTATTTGCATACGCTGTTCTCCCTGCCGTTTATGGCGGTGCTGCCCTGGCCGCATTGGTGGAATATGACTGTAGCTTTTACGCTGTGGTGCAATGCGCTGCTAACTGCCTGGGCGCTGTACCTGGTATCGCGCCAGCGTTTGGGAAGCGCGCTGCTGGGCGCGCTGTCGATATTCTGCGAATGGAACTGCTACGCTACTATGAAGGGCCATTTGGTGCAGATGTGGTACGGCCCGATTCTCGCCGCTATTGCCCTGCTGTATATAAATATTTGGGAAGACCGCGAAAGCGACAGCGGCCAGACCCTTTGGCCTTTAGGCTGGCAGGTATGGATGCTGGGGGCCATGATCCTGGCTTCGGCGCTCGATTACTGGCTGAACGGTATGTACCTTTTGGGAGTGGGCCTGCTTATGCTGGCGGCTAAGCGGTTTAAGCTGACTAAAGTCCGCTGGCAGAAGCTGATCCTGATCAGCATTGGCATTCTGTGCATAGTGATGCCTTTGGGCCAGCTGGTCCTTGAATATTCTGAGGACATTATCGATCTCGAGCTGTATAGCGACGTTGGCGAAGGCATCTACGGCCGTTCTTTTTATGAAAGCCTGGGCTTCCCCATGCCCCGGAAGGAGGCTTTTGTAAACGTTCCGCTGTGTACGCCGGCTGTTGCTGGTCTGGCCGCTCTGGTCGCGCTGCTGGGCTGGACCGCTTACTCGCGGCGCTCTACGGCGCTGTGGATGACGATGCTGCTGGGCTTTACCATCGTGGCTATGGGGCCGTATCTGTATTTTAACGATATAGTTTTCTGCCAGAACGTGCACACTCCGCTGCGGCTGCCCATGTTTTATCTGGTTCAGGAGATTGATTTCCTGTCGCGCTGGCAGCAGCCTAATACGGTGACGCCTATTGTTATGTTCAGCCTTTATGCGCTGGCGCTGCAGCTGTGGCCGTATTTGCAGGGCACGGGCAAGCGTCTGGTGTATGCTTGGTCGGTATGGCTGGTAGTCTGCGGCTGGGCTGTGCCCTGGCCTCACGATCAGCTGATGCACAATGCGCATGTTAGAAACGTAAACCCAGATTTGAAGGACAAGTTTTATCCGGCTATTCCGCACAGCCCTTTCTATGCCTATCCTCATCTTTACTACCTGAGATCTCTGCCGCAGGGCTCAGTAATAGATATGCCCTTGTTTTTTGTCCCCAACTCCTGGCATTTTTCGTTTTTGCATGAGCACCCCACTTTGAATGCCCATCCCAATATTGGCAATCTTATTATTAACTATCCCGAAACGGCGCCTCTGATCCATACCAATCTTTATCTGCTGTATCTGCTCCAGGGGCAGCTGATGGCGTGCAGCGATTATCACTTGGCTCCGCCTCCTCTTACGGAGATTACCGGGCGGACATACGGCTTCTCCCGGCCGATACCCCGCGAAGATTCCTCCGACCACCTCTGGAATGGCACGCTGGCTTATCTTGAGGATGCTCATGATAAGCTGAAGCGCGGAGAGTGGCGCACGGGCCTGCAGTCTTTAGAGAATATGGGCTTCCGTTATATTCTGCTGCACCGCTCCTCCTGCGAATGGATGTGCCCTGGGCACGGACGCGAGGTCTACGCCAAAATTAAGAGGGATCTTTTGGAGCCCATGTGCGGCAAGCCGCTTTTTGAGGATGGCGAAGCGGCTATATATGCTTTGCCCACTGTGTCGGGCAGCGATGCCGTTAAGGGCAGCCAAAGCTGATGGGAGAAGCTTTGGCCATCCACTCTGTAGTGTAGGTTACGCTTATCACAGATTGACTGCGCAGTCAATCTGTGATAATGTTTGATTGACTAGTCAATCTTGTTTATCGACAGCGATAGCGTGAAGCCTTCGGCGGAGGTGTGCATGGCCAAAAATAATCCCCATCGCAAAGAAGAAATACTGGAGGCAGCTCTGCGGGTCTTTGGTGAAAAAGGCTTTCTGGGCTCCACCAACAGGGATATCGCTCAGGCGGCTGGTATGCGCTCCGCCGCTTTGATATACCACTACTTTGAAAGCCGTGAAGATCTGCTGCGCAGGGTTATCGAGCGCTATCACCCTGTCATTCAGTTCGTACAGGAAAACGAGAACGGCATCCCGGCGGATTTAACCTCTGCGCTGACCGATTTCGCCGAGCAGTTCGCCAAACTCTTAGATCAGCCCAAAACCTTGGCCGCCATGCGCATTCTGATAAGCGAAGCTCTGCACGATGCCAATATGGCCGCTATAATCTACGATCTAGCCCCTAGCCGTGTGCTGGCCATGCTGGAAAAGTGTTTCGCTCAGCACATAGCTGCCGGCGAGCTGAAACAGCAGGACGCGCGCAAACTGACTCTGGAATTCTTAGGGCCTCTGATGCTGATCATATCTATGAAAAGCATCTTCGGCAAATCACTCTGCTCTGTTTGTCCCTCCGCTTACGTCCGCGATTTTATTGCGTCTAAGGGAGGTGAGCAAAATGCCTAAAAAACGTCTGCTAATCATTTTGCTTTCTGTCTGCATTATAGGTATCTTAACCTATTACTCTGAGCGAGAAAAAGAATTCAAATACAGCATATTGTCGGGTACCTTTGAGAACCTGCCTACTGAAGTAGCCTCGCGCACCTCTGGGCGTGTGCAGGTCATCTATGCCGAGGAGGGAGCGTTAGTAAAAAAAGGCGATCGCCTGCTCAAGCTTGATCCCGGCCCTCT
>JAFSXO010000293.1 GCA_017444045.1 bacterium
GACTACCGTTTTTAAATTATGGCACCCGCTGAAGGTTCCCAGTCTCCAGTTGTCGTCCCCTTTGTAAGTCTCGTTCCCGATGACCATTACGCTGTCGGGGATAGTTATTTCCGTTAAGCCGGTGCAGTTAATAAACGCGGCATCTTCAATGATGGCTAAGTTCTTGGGCAGATCAATCGTCTTTAGGCTGGTGCAGTCGGAAAAGGCTAGATTTTTGATCACAATAACTGAAGGCGGGATTATTACCGAGCTTAAATTGGTACAGCCCAGAAAAGTTTGCTCTTGGATAATGGTAACCTTAGGAGGGATGGTGACGGCCTTAAGCTTGCTGCAATTGCAGAACGCCAATTCGCCGATCTCGCTGACACTTTCGGGGATACTGATCGTTTCTAAGTTTGAGCACTCGCAGAAGGCCAATTTGCCGATCTTGGTTACGTTTTCGGGGATGCTGATCTCTTTTAGGCTTGAGCATCCGCAGAAGGCTGAGTTGCCGATGCTGGTTACATTTTCGGGAATATTTACCGCTTCTAATTTCTCACAATAGCGAAAAGCCCGGTCACCAATGGCCGTGGTGTCCGGTCTTATGTTAGCCGCCTTTAGGTCTTTCGAGGCTCCGATGACCTTATGACCGAAATAGCCGTTGTAATTGATGCCGTCGATGCTGTAAAAAGCAAAGCCCAGAATTAAAAGCGCAACAATGGTTATGATTAATCCGACTGATACGGCTACAGTAAGGCAGGCTGTGACCGTTGTATTCTTTTGGCTTTTATTCTGAGACTGGGGCGATGGCGGTGCCGAAGTCATGGGGTGTTCTCCTCAGTAAACCGATATACGCTGTTCAAACCACGTTCAATCTTATAACATTATCATTTTTTCACAGGCAAAAAAAGAGTTCCTAAAGTAAATAATGCAAAAAGTACGTTAGCCATCTGAAAGAGTTTAATGGTGCCAAATGCGCCTTAAAAGCAAAATAACGCACCCGAATGGGTCTGCGTTATCTCTGCTAAACAGTCGTGGCTAGTCGGCTGTTTTTGATTGAATGTGAATGTTCTCGTTTGCAACACTGGCTAGGTGTTACGCTTATTTTATACAATACTAATATTAACTGTACAGCTTTTTAAACTGAAGATTATTTTAAGAGATAAGGATAGTCTGCGGTGCAAACGCGTTCGTTTGTTTACGGGTGTGCGCGTGTGTTAGAATAATAACGCCAGCGAGTTCTGCGGGAAACACAGACTGAATCGCAAACTTAATTACCCTGAGAAAAGAACGGAGATTTTAGCAGTATGTACCAGCAGAAACAGAGTAGCAGTACACCGAGAAAGAGGAGGAGTGCTTTGATTGGAGCCGTCTGCGGCGCCATCGCCGTAGTGTTGATCGTTGTCTCTTCAGCAGGAGTGCTGGGCAATAGCAGGGTTAAGCGCGTCCTTGATATTGTTTCTGGGCATGGTGAATTTGTAGTCGATACCGACATTAAACTGAAGGATATAAACGATTTTTATTACACTCTTTCCAGCTCAGCCTATCCGCCGACATACCAAAGGTATCGCTTTTATGTCCAGGACGGCAAGCATATATTTTACCATGAGAAAAGAGAGGGCAACCAGTGGCCGCTGACCGAAGCCTGTATAACCGTGTCGGGAACGCTGGACTTGTCAGAAGCGGAATGGGCGGAATTCTATAGCTGTCTGCGCGGCGGCAAGGTTCAGCCCAGGGAAGAAAGCACCGAATCCGGAAGCTCGGGGCCTTGGATGTTTCTGTATTGGAAGGGTGACAAGTCCAAATATCAGCGCTTCACCTTTGCTTCTTTTGCCGCGGAAAAGTCCTTTGAACAGCTTTGCGCCAGGCTGCAGCAGCGCGATAATTAGTCTCTCTTAGTCCGAAGCAGGCCAGCGCGTAGCTGGCTCCGCGCCAGGCAAATCTGTGCGCAGCCAGGCAGCGCCAGCGCGAATGCTGGTGCAATGCAAACAGCGGCCGTATGCGGCACTGGGACAGATCGCCATTGCCAGCTGCTTATCGCAGCAAGAAGAACATGACGGGAAATATCACAAAGAGAAACAGCGCCGTGGTGGTAAAAAACGAGGTTGTGGCCAGGTCTACGTTGAGCTTGTAGAGCCGCGAGGCCAGAACCGCGTTGATGGCCGTAGGTGCGGCGGCGCATATCAGCAGAGTGTGCAGCAGCGTGGGATCGGAAAATAGGAAATGGCTGGTAAACCATATAAAGGCTGGCATGATCACGAAGCGCAGGACGGCTAAATTCCAAACGCGGCTATAGTAATAGCGCATGTGGGAAAAGTTGATGAGGAAGCCCACGGGCATCAGGGCTGTCCAGGCTCCGAAATGCACCAGCTCGCTAAACAATTCAGATAGCGCTTCCGGTCTGGGAACGCCGCCGAGGTTCAGACTCAGGCCGATGGCCATGCCCAGGAGGCTCATCTGGTTCCAGCTTAAAAACATCTGCCGCCAGTTTATCCTGCCGCCGCCTGTATGAGCGGCGGCGAGATGCCTGTCGCGGTAGTACTGCGCCAGGGGAAAGCAGAGCAGCACCAAAAGAAAATTCTGGCAGGCGGCAATGATCTGGCTGTAAGCGAAGCCCGTTTCAGCGTAGAGGATGTAAGAACAGACGCCGCCCAGCGTACCCACGTTGGAGACCATTGAGCTCATCATATACGCGCCGCGGTTCAGAAGGTTCTTATGGCTGCGGGCGAAGGTCAGCGCGCCTATCGCGCCCGGGACGAGAATGAAGAGCATGCCGTAAGGGATCAGCCAGGCCAGCTCCCAGCTGACCGGCAGCACCCAGAAGCTCAGCATGGTGAGCAGGGTGTAGACGATAATGACGTTAAAGCGGATGAGCAGATTGGCCGCCTTGTCGGACAGGATGTTCTGCTGGTGCAGCAGATAGCCTACGACGAGGGGCATGATTAAATCGGTCACCACATATATGAGGCGCGAGCAGTCGTTGGTCATAAAGGTCTGTCCGTTAGCTGCGCGATATGCCCGCGCCTAAGCATTGTCAGCGCTGGCTGCATTGCTATCTGTCCCATTCTCAGCCTCAGCCTCTGTCCTTGCCTTTGTCTCAGCTTCTGGCATCGTTTCTGTTTCCGACTCTACATAGGGGTTGACGTGTACGGTGCAGTGCTTGACCTCGGTGAAATGCTCTTCGATATTGCGGTGGACGCATTCAGCTATGCGGTGCGATTCCCGCAGGGTTAAGTCTCCGTCGGCGGCGATTTCAACATCGACATATACGCGCGAACCGAACTGGCGCGTTTTTATGTCGTCGATTCCCTTCACGCCTTCAACCTTGCTTACCAGATCGCGCATCTGCGCTTCCAGCTGCGGGGAGCAGGAAGCGTCGGAGAGCTTGTTGGTAGCATCGTGAAAGATAGTCCAGCCGGCATGGACGATGAAAATGCAGATAACCACGCTGGCCAGCGGGTCTAGCATGGCGTAGCCGCAGCGCGCTCCCCAAATGCCAATTAAAGCGCCTATTGAGGACAGAGCATCGCTGCGATGGTGCCAGGCATCGGCGAGCAGGGCGCCGGAGTCGATGGCCTTGCCCTGGCGGTAGGTATACCAGAACATCCATTCCTTGGTGATGATCGACAGCAGGGCAGCTGCCAGGGCGAGGGCGCCTGGCGCTGTTTCGGGGAGCTGATGGGTAATTATGCTCTTGCAGCCGGCATACCCTATGCTAAGCCCTGTTATAATCAGTATGATGGCCAGAGCTAGGGAGGCTACGTACTCTAAGCGCTCGTGGCC